>DASSNZ010000185.1:0-12230 GCA_035701135.1 Verrucomicrobiia bacterium | reverse complement strand
GGCGCGTCCGTGACGTTGAGCGAAAACCGGCGGGTCAGTGTTTCAGCGGTGAAGCCGGTGGGTTGGTGGAATTGTCGCGTGCGACGCCGCGGCGCGGATGTTGTTTCCAGACTTTGTCGAAGCGCGCCTGTTGTTCAGGCGTCAATTCCGAGCAGATTTTCCCTTTGGTTTCCATCAGGGTTTTGTGCATTTCGGGTTCGACTTCCTGCCAGATGGAGCGCGTGCATTCCTGACCGTCGCTGATGATTTTTTCGATATGCGCGCGCTGGGCCGCCGTCAATTTGAGTTCGTGATCCAGGCGATTTAAAAAATCCCGCCGCAACGGAGCGGGCAGTGGCGAGGACAATTTTCCTTCACGCGACGCAACCGAATTGGTGGCGGCAACTCGCGCGGCGGACGATTTCGCGGCGTGATGGAACCATGTGTGATCCGAATGGTTCACCAGAAGTCCGCCGATGATCACTCCCGCGCCGAAAATGACCACGGTGGCGAGGATGGCTTTCCACGTATTCACCGCGAGAATTCCGTGTCCTGGTCCACCGCGACCAGAAGGGTTTTTTCAAATGCCTGCGAAAGATCGTTTGAAAAGGCAGGCGTGTTTTTTTCTGGAATAAAAAAGGACACCGCGCTTAACAGCAGCGCCAGAGCAACGCAGGCGGCGGCGGAACGCCACAACGCGCGCGCCCACCACGTCGCCTTGTCCACGACGGAACAATTTTTAATCAACGCCATGATGCGTTTCTCGAACGCGTACGGCACCTGCGCGCCGGGGGAATGCCGGCGGGCGATGGCGAACAACTTTTGCTCCAGTTGGGCGAGATTCATAAGCGCGTTTATTTAGACGGCCCGATGCGGGTCTGGTTACAAATACTTCTCTTTGGCAAATTTGGCGAGCAGCTTTCTCATTTCCGCGCGGGCGCGAAAAGCCCGTACTTTTACGAGCGAAACCGACCAGCCGGTCAGTTTTGAAATTTCTTTGACCGGGCGATCTTCGATTTCGAGCAGGGTGATTACCAGACGCGCCGCCGGCGAAAGTTTTTCCATGAGCTGCTCGATCAATTGCCGGGCGGCCTCGGCGTCATCGCGACTGGGATCGGTTTCGCTGACGAACCGTTCCAGCCAGTCGGAATCCGGCTCGGAAATTTCGGAAAACGCCGATTCGCGATTCCGCTGGTGCGCGCGCAGAAAGTCGTAGCACGTCCGAAGCGTCAGCCGCATCAGCCAATGCTCGAACGGCGCGTCGCCGCGAAAGCTGCCGAGTTTTTGAAACGCCTTGAGCCAGACTTCCTGGGCGATGTCGTCCACCTCGGTTTCCCTGCGGGCGTAACGGCGGGCGGTGCCGAAGACGCGGGGCGAATATTTCTCAATCAACGGCTCGAAGCTGGCGGTGTCGCCTTTGAGCACGGAGGCTATCAGCTCCGCTTCGGTCCGTTGCGTCCGTTCCATTCGCGCGCACTATGCCAAAGGAGTTGCGGGGACTAAAGCGAAAATGCCGGATAACCGGCCTTTGTTCGCGCGTGAATTGGACCGCGCGGTTCCGGATTATTTGTCCCGCGTGATGCCGAAAAGTTTTTCAAAATCCTCCGAAAACCGGTTCAGGGCGCCGCTGACTTTCATCGGTTGCTCGAGGATCGTGGCGATCATTTTATCCGCGCTTTCCGGACGGAAACGAATCAACTCCAGCGCGGCCACAACCAGAGTGAGGTTGTTATTGATGTCGTGGCGCAGCACGGAGAGCTTGTGATTCAAATCTTTGATCTGCTCAGGACTTAATGTAACTGGCTCGGTCGGCAATCCCATTGAAGGAAATGTGCGGGAACGCGCGGCGAAAGCAAGCTGGTTCGAGCGGTGAAGGCGAATTTAACATTGGCCGGTTATTTTCCCCGGGCATGATAATGCGCCATCCAGGGCACGCCAAATTTGTATGCCAGCCATAAAAGAACGCCGAGCAGCACCAGAAGGAGGGAAACCATCAGAACGCGGCGGCGCGCTTTTTTCGGGTCGGGATTTTCCCAATACCAGGCAACCAGAACGCTGATTTCATAAAGCAATTGCAGCGGAACAAACATCGTAATCTGCGTGATGACTTCCGGAGTGGTCAGCACCGCGCCAAGAATCAAATTGATCACGATCATATAACGGCGCGCTTTGGACAACGTGTCGTAGCTGATCACGCCGATTTTCACGAGCGTGAGAATGACGACCGGCAATTCAAATCCCAACCCCATTCCGAGCATGAATTTGCAGACGAAACTGATGTAATCCTCGGCGCGCCACTGAAACGCGCCGAATCCCAGCCAGTGCGAATAAATCTGCGATGCGGCGAGCGCAATCGGCATCAGGATAAAATAACAAAACGCGACACCGCCGAAAAACAGACCGCCGCCAAAAATCAATCCGCGATAAACGTATTTGCGCTCGCGAAATTTGAGCGCGGGAAAAACGAATTCCGCCACGAAGAATAGAATGAACGGCGCGGCCAACGCCAACCCGCCGTAAAACGCCACCTGAAAAGCCACCACAAAACCTTCGGCGGGACTGAGATTGATCAATTCGACTTTGAGGTGTTTCGCGCTTTCCGCCGCGGCGGGATCAGAATTCACGCGCCAGGACAACACGTGGTTTGTGCCTATTGTCAACGGTTCAATTTCAACCGCGACAAAGCGATTCGTGCCAATGGAAAACCGTTGTTGTTGTTCGGGGGAAAGATGGAATGTTCCCAGCGAGTTGGTTCCAAGGCGGATTGTAACGACCTGGTTTGTTCCGGGAAAACTGACCCGCGCGTTTGTCAGCGGCCAGTTTAGAATTCGGACGACATAATTTCCGGCGAGAAGACAGACGAGCATGGCGACGCCAAGCGCCACCGCGCTTTTGATCAGAACCCACCGGAGGTCTTCGAGGTGATCGAGAAACGATTTAACCGGGCCGCCCTCGTCTTCCACAATTTCCACACGTTCTGCTTCCGGTTCATCGGCCATGGCAGAATGCGCTTGGCGGATCAGGCCTGATGCGCGCCGTGAGATTGTGAAACGGTCTGCTCCGGCTGCGCCGCGGGCAATTTACGTTGCGGCTGAACCGGTGTGTCGTCGGCGGCGTTTTGGATTTCATCCGTGACTTCGCGCGTTGCTTTTTTAAATTCCTTGATGCCCGTGCCGAGGCCCTTGGCCAGTTCCGGCAATTTCTTCGCGCCGAATAAAATCAACACCACCGCCAAAATCAAAACCACTTCGTAACCGCCAAACATTCCTGCAAACATAATATTCATAAACTCTGCGAGGTTAAACTAAGCCCGGCTTCTGTATTAGTAAAGCGCCAAACGCCACCTTCCGACAGGCGGTCTGACCGGCGCCAAAACGCTATTTTGGATGCAGCAGAACAAATTCGTCGCGACGATTTTTTGCCCATGCCGCCGGAGTGTGGTCCGTGTCCGCCGGGCGATCTTCTCCATAACTGCGCGTTGCCACGCGGTCGGGATTTACGCCCATTCCGGCCAGCGCCTCGCGCGCGGCCAGCGCGCGACGTTCTCCGAGCGAACGATTGTATTCCTCCGTTCCGCGCTCGTCGCAATTGCCTTCGATTAATAGTTTCGCGGATAAATCGGAATTCAATGCGGACGCAACGGCTGAAAGTTTCGATTGTTCGCTGGGCCGGATGGACGCGCTGTCGAAATCAAAATAAACCGCGTCCGCCGCGAGCGCCTCGCGGTCCTGGTTCATGTCGTCGGGATTGAAATTCGCCGCCTCGCCGCCGCCCGGAGCGGAAGTGATGTCTTCGCTCATTCCGTTTCCGTTGTTCCCGAGCTGATTGCCTTCGCCGATGGCGCGATTTCGGTTGAAGCCCTGGCCGGCGCCGCCGGGCAACGGCGTGACAAATTTATTGGTTTTGCAGCCGACTGCGGAAACGCCCAGCGCCAGGGCGATGACGGATATTTTTGAAAAAGCGGCAAGTTTCATTGCGGTTTTGTTTGGAAAAATGAGATGAAAAATTTATTTCGGAGGCGAAAGCAAAATGAATTCGCCGCGGCGATTTTTCGCCCATGCCGATGGTGTGTGTTCCGTGTCCACCGGACGATCTTCGCCGTAGCTGATCGTATCAATGCGTTCGGGTGCGACGCCTAAACGGATCAATTCTTCGCGCAACGCCAGCGCGCGTCGCTCGCCCAGGGCGCGATTATATTCTTCGGTTCCGCGCTCGTCGCAGTTTCCTTCCACGCGAACGGCTGCCTGCGGATTTGCTTTCAGAAAATCGGCGACCGAGGAGACTTTTGGTTTGTCCGCGCTCTTGATCGAAGAACTGTCATAATCGAAATGAACGGTGTAAGGCTGAAACGTATTGGGATCCTCGATCCAGCCTTTGTGGGTGCCAGGAGGCGGCAGCGGCGGAACGTTTTCGGTGGTCTCGGTTATTTCTGGTTTTTCACCTGAAATTTCTCCGGGCTGAATTGCTGGTCCGGGGCCGAGATCTCCAACGCCGGTTCGCGGGCGGTTCGGAATATTCGTGACGCCGTAAGGGTTTTTTCTGCATCCGACGGCGGCGAAAGCCAGCGCCAATCCTAACACCAATAAATTCCTGAAATGGGACGATTTCATTGTATTCTTTCGTGGAACGGGCTATTTGGCCCAACCAGGTTGTGAGTTGTTTCCCGAAATCCGGGTGATATCCTTGACTTGTTTTGTGGGCACGTCAAGCAGAGAGAGGCTGCGCCGCCCGCCGCTTTGACGCCGCGTGAAAACCAGCGTGCGCGAGTTGGGCGACCAGGACGGATCTTCGCCGGAAACGAGAATAATCGCTTCACCTCCGCCCGCCGGAACCACGCAAATATCGAACTCGCGCGCCTGGCGCGTGAATGCGATCCATTTGCCGTCCGGCGACCATGCCGGTTCGGTGGGATTGATTCCGCCGATGGTGGAAATGCGCTCCATCGTTCCGCCCGCTGCGGGAATTTTGCAAAGCGAACGACGCTCATTGATTTTTGTCGCGAAACAAATCCATTTGCCGTCCGGCGACCAGCACGGCGATGATTCATCCACACGGCTGTTGGTCAAACGTTTCAAATTGCTTCCGTCCAAATCCGAAATATAAAGATCCGGACTGCCGCTTTTGCTGAGAATCATCGCAACGTGTTTTCCATCCGGCGAAACCGATGGACTGATGCTTGAGCCGCCGTAATACGCAACTTTGCTGCGCTCGCCGGTCGCGAGGTCATGATAAAAAATCGCGGGATTTCCGAGTTTATAGGAATCGTAGCACAACGCGAATTTTCCCGGAACCCAGCACGGCGCGGCAACGAGCGTATTGTCGTGTGTCGCGGCGGTTTCATCGAAACCATCGAAATCCGAAACGTAGATTTCGCTGTTGCGGCCGACGGATTTTTTATACGCGATTTTCGTGCGCGCGATGCCTTTGCGTCCGAGCGCTTCGACAAATTCATCGGCGAACGTGTGCGCCTGACGCCGCAACGTTCCGCCTTTGTAAGCTTTGGAAACGAGTGGTTTCTGCGGCGTGATTTTATCAATAACGCGGCCTTGCAAATCTCCGTTGTTGCTGCCGGAAATTAAATATTGCGCGGCCTCGGCGTTGGTGAATCCAAAGCCCTGGACGTAAAGATCGAATTGCAAAACCTCGGCGGCTTCGCCGGTGAATCCGCTCATCGAAACCCAGATCGGCGGAGTGTTGCCGGGGCGGACATTGACATCAATGTTGATCTGCGCGTGAGCGACGCTGTTGAGGAAATACAGACCGACTGCGAGAAGAGAGATTTTCAACAAATTATTTTTTTTCATCCGAGTAATTTTGCTTTGACGTTAAAATTGATAGTGACTGTGCGCTGGCTTTCTTTGGCGTCGTCGGGAAGCGGCGCAGCAAATTTGACCCGATCGAGAGTTCTCTGGACGGAATCATCCACCAGGGAATTTCCAGACGAACGAATAATTCTCGCCGAAATTACCGAGCCATCGCGAGCAATTGTGACAGACGCCGCAACCGTTGCGGAATCGTCCGTAACACCGTCGGGAACAGTCCAAGCATCGCTGTACTTCTTTTTTACCGCCGCGTAAAAATTGGCGTAAGAAGGTCCGCCGCCACCGGGACCGTTATATTCGATTTCCGTGCTTTCGGAAAGCCCACCGCGAATTCCCGCAATCCGTTTTGAAAAATTTTCCGCAATCCGCCGCTGTTCCGCAGCGGCTCTGGCCCGGGCTTCGGCGCGCGCTTTTTCGGCGGAATGCGAATCGGCAGAGTCGCGTTTTACCGGCGTGGTGCTGACGATAATTTTATGCCTCGGTTTCGCGACGGGTTTTTCTGAAGGAGAATCGTCTTTGGGCGACTCCGCTTTTTCCACCGGTTTCGGCGCGGGATCAGGTTTGGGTTCGACACGGCGAACCGGATTGGGTTCCGGAATCGGATCGGGCTGGCGCACAACCGGGTCCGGCTGGCGGACCGGCGGAGCCGGCGCGGGAGCCGGTTCTTGCTTCGCAGGCGGAGCCGCTTTTGGATTTCCGCCGCCGGAGATCGCGGCATCCACTGTTTTTATCGGAACAAAATCAATGACCGGCACGTCGAGCGTTTTATCATTGGGCGACAGAAAAGCCGGACCGACAATCAAAATGCCGATGAGCAGCAGGTGCAAACCTGCCGCCGCAAGGAAACATTTTTTTTGCAATCGGTTCATCGGTTTTCCGGCGGTTCAGTGCGAATCGAATAACGGGAAATCCCGTTTTTTGTGCAGGCATCAGTCAGCGCGACAAAATCCTTCATCCGGCTGTTTTCATCCGCGCGAATATAAATGACCAGATTGGGATTGTATTTAAAATCCTGGGCCAATTGCGCGACGATTTGTGAAAGATTCATTCGCCGACGATTCATCGCGTAAATTCCCTGCGGATTGATTTCGACGATGCGAATGTCCTGTTTGTTCACCTGCGAATCACTTTTGCCGCCGACCGGAAGTTTCAAATCCATTCCTTTTTCCAACAACGGCGTGGTAATGACGAAAATGATCAGCAACACAAACGCCAGATCAAGCAGCGGCGTAATATTGATTTCGCTCAACGTTACCAAATGACTTCGTTGTGAAAAACGACGCATGATAAAATTAAAGGTTGTCAGGTGCGGAGTGTCAGGTCTCAGGGAAATTTATGAATCAACCTGACACATGACACCTCGCACTCCGCACTATTCTTCCATATATTCCGTTTCCATTTTGGAAATGAGTTCCTGCGCAAAATTGTCCAGTTCGACCGTCAGGACGCGCAGATTATGGACCAGCCAATTGTAACCAAACATCGAGGGAATCGCCACGAGCAATCCGGCCACCGTTGTGACCAGCGCGGCTGAAACGCCCGGCGCCATCGCCGCCATGGTCGCGCTGCCGGTTTGCGCGATGCCGCTGAACGTGCTCATCACGCCCCAGACCGTTCCGAGCAATCCGAGAAACGGCGCGCCGCTTACTGCGATTGCGAGCAGAATCAGACCGGATTCCAGCTTCAAAGATTCCTGAGCCACCGTATTTTCCAAAGAACGTTTGACGTGTTCCATGCCTTTGAGAGACATGATGTTTTTTCGTCCGCCTTCGGGAGTTTTCAATCGCGCGTCCAATGCCACGCTGCCCGCCTGATACACGGCGAAAAGCGGGCAACCTTCGGCCGCGACCCGGCGGTCGAAAATATCCAGCACGGTTTTTTGCGCGCGAAATTCGGTGGTGAAAAATTGATTCAGCTTTTTGGCGCGTCGCATCTGAATCGCTTTGGAAATCATCACCGACCAGGCAATGATCGAGAAGAAACCAAGGAAAATAATAATGACCTTGGCTTCGGGAGTGGCTTTCTCCCAAATGTAAAATAATTCAAGCTGGCCGGTTTGTGCGCCGGCAGCCGCAAAAAAAATTGGCACATTCATTCCAACACGATCTTTTTCCGCAAACTTGGTCGTGAGGAACCGACGCGCCCGCGCGGAAGTCGTTCAAAAAATTTAAACGTCCCTGCCGGATCAACGACCGGCTTAGACTCTTCTATCAGCGTCTAAAAAATTTGCAAAAGGTTTTTGCAAAAATCTTTAGATAATTTTTTTTCTAAAATTCCGAATGCTTCTGATGGACCGATTTCCCGCAATCTTGATTAACTGAAATGGATTTGGCCATTGACGAGAACGCGGGTTGTGAACGATTTTACCGGCCTCTTATGGCAAAAATTCAATGCGCATTGCTGTCCGTTTCCGACAAAACAGGTTTGGTTCCATTCGCCCAGACGCTCGCCGCCGCAGGCGTCGAATTGATTTCCACCGGCGGAACCGCCAAAGCGCTGCGCGAGGCCGGACTCCAGGTCAAAGACATCAGCGAACACACAGGTTTTCCCGAAATGCTCGACGGTCGAGTCAAAACGCTGCATCCAAAAGTCCACGGCGGATTGCTGTATATTCGCGGAAATGCCGCGCACGAAGCCGCCGCGCGCGAACATGAAATTCAGCCGATTGACCTTGTCGTCGTGAATCTTTATCCGTTCGAACAAACCGTGGCAAAACCGAATGTGAGCCTGCGCGACGCGATTGAAAATATTGACATCGGCGGTCCTTCGATGCTTCGGAGCGCGGCGAAAAATCACGACAGCGTTACGGTAATTGTGGATCCGGCGGATTACGCCGAAGCGGGCGAACAAATCAAAACGACCGGCGACACGACTTTGGAATTGCGCCGCGCGCTCGCCGCTAAAGTCTTTGCGCGAACTGCCGCTTACGACGCCGCGATTGCCGCGCATTTGCAAAAAACTTTTGCCGAAAAAAATCCAGCCGTCGCGCTGCCCAAATCGCTGAACATTTCCGCGCCGCTGGTTCAGCCGTTGCGTTACGGCGAGAATCCGCACCAGACCGCCGCGCTTTACGGGAAGTTTCGGGAATTTTTCCAGCAACTCCACGGAAAGGAACTTTCCTACAACAACATTTTGGATTTGACGGCGGCCGCGAATCTGATCGCTGAATTTGAAAACGACGGTCCGACGCTTGCGATTTTGAAGCATATGAATCCCTGCGGCGTCGGGCAGGGAACAAGCCTGCGGGATGCGTGGGAAGCCGCGTTTGCGACGGACAAGCAAGCGCCGTTTGGCGGCATTATCGCCGTCAATCAACCGCTTAATGCCGCGTGCGCGGAAGCGATTTCGGAAATTTTCAGCGAAGTGATCATCGCGCCGGATTTCACTCCGGAAGCGCTTGCGATTTTGCAAAAGAAAAAAAATCTGCGGCTGCTGAAAATGTTGAAATCGCCTTTGACGAGCCAGCCCTGGGACGTTCGCAGCGTCGGCGCGGAATCGTTTCTCCTGCAATCGCGGGATTTGAAAATCACAACGGCGGACGATTTGAAAATTGTCACAAAACGGCAGCCGAGCGATTCGGAATTACGCGCGATGCTTTTCGGCTGGCGCGTGGTCAAGCACGTGAAGTCCAACGCAATTATTTACACCGGCGCGGACCGCACTTTGGGAATTGGCGCGGGGCAAATGAGCCGCGTGGATGCGAGCCGGCTGGCGGTCTGGAAAGCGGGCGAAGCCGGATTGCCGCTCAAAAACAGCGTGGTGAGCAGCGATGCGTATTTTCCGTTCCCGGATGGCTTGATCGCCGCCGCCGAAGCGGGCGCGACCGCGGTGATTCAGCCTGGCGGATCGGTGCGGGACGCGGAAGTCATCGCCGCTGCCGACGAACGGAATCTCGCGATGGCATTCACGGGAGCGCGGCATTTCCGGCATTGAATTTACCGGCACGCGCATTTGCGTTCGTGCGTTTCTGAAAACGAAATTTTAACGCAGAGGCGCCGGGAAGTGAGATGGCGCACGGAGGAATTTCGGTAGCAAAAATTCCCTCCAGAGTTTTTGATTTTATCCCGGGAAAGTGGAAATTCTTAATGAACGAGCCAGTAAATCAGTCCGATCTGGCCGAGGCAAACCAATGAGATGATGGCCCAAAAAGATATTTCACGAATTCGCAGACCGCGCTGCCGGGCTTCGGCCAGCCAGAATTGCAGTTTTACCGAACCGATTTCAATTTCATCGCCATTTCGCAAAGCGGCGCGCTCAATCGGTTTTCCATTGACGCTGGTCGTTGCAGGCGGATGGGCTTCGAGAAAAAATCCATCGCGACGCTTCAATTCAAGCGTCGCATGATTTTCCCAAACGCCATTTTCCTCCAGCCGCAGATCGGCTGAACCGGCGCGTCCAATTTGTACAGGGAAACGGCGGGCCGTCCACAGAGCGCCCGCCGTTTTGCCGGAAAGTATTTTCAGTTGGATCATTAAAAGAGCCGACGTGGAACAATCACCTGATCACCCGGATATACAGGAAGATTTTTCGCCTGATCTTCAACAGCTTTGTCATAATTGACGATTTCTGTTTTGCCGTTCGGATGGATCAGTTTAATTTTGCTCTTTTTAGCGTATTCGGTGAATCCGCTTCCAGCCGTGATGGCTTTGATAATGTCCGTTTCACCGAGATACGGTTTTGGGCCGGGCTGCATCACTTCTCCAAGCACATAATAAAAACGGTCGCCGGATTTTACCGTGACGGTCAGGTTCCGATAGAGTTTGTTGTATTTTTCCTGAAGTTCCTTTTGAAGGTCGCCGGAAGTTTTTCCGGCGGCCATTACCGAACCGATGCTCGGCGGAGTGATGGTGCCGTCTTCCTTGATGCGCTCCTCGTGCTGCGGAATCGGCACTTCGCTGGTCGGTCCGGAGAATGTGACGGTAACCAGGTCACCCTTGTGAAGAATATCGGTGGGGCCACGATATTCCGTCCGGGTATTTCCGTTGGTTTCAGTTCCCGGAATTCCCGGATCAATGAATACCGGCGCATTCGATTGACACCCGGCAAGCGCCACCGCGAATCCCAAAATTCCAAGCCAGCCAGCCCATTTTCCCATGATAATTCTAAACAATTTCATATCTCCGACTTCCCTTATTAATATTTCGATTTGATGTCCAGTTTTGCTTTTCCATTTGCATCGGCTTCGACCGGCGCTTCGCTGTCGTCGTTTTTGGAATAATAATCGTGATAGTAACCGCTGTAGTAATAGTAGCTTTCGTCCTGCGACATATTGATGTTGTTCAGAACGATGCCCATCAGATTGCCGCCGACTTTTTCGATCATCTGTTTGGCGCGGATGTTCATCGGCTGCGGATAACGGCGGTATTGAATGACCTGCAAAGTCAAATCCACTTCGCTGGCGAGAATCGAGGCGTCGCTGACGCCCATGATCGGCGGCGAATCGAAGAACACATAATCGTAGCGCTGCTTCAATTCCGTGATCAAATTGCGCATCTGCGTGGAACTCAAAATACCCATCGAGCTGCTCGGCAATTTACCGCTCGCCATGAAATCCAGCGTCGGCAATTTCGAGGTCTGGATCACTTCCTCCAGCGTGTTTTGCTTCAGAAGATAATTGGTCAAACCAATGTTGTTCGTGACATGCAGAATTTTGTGGAGCGTCGGACGGCGCAAATCTGAATCCACGACAATCACGCGATTTCCGTTTTGCGCGAAAACAGTCGCCAGATTCACGACCGTGGTGGATTTGCCTTCGCCCGCGCCGGCGCTGACGACCGCAATGCTGTTCAGGTTTTCGTCCTTGCGCGAGAACAGCAGGTTTGTTCTCAACACGCGATACGCTTCGGCGTGCGGACTTTCCGCGCCTTCTTCCATCAGGAAACCGACGTTTTGCGGAATGACGCCCAATACCGGCGCCTGCAATGTGCGCTCCACGTCGTCAATCGTCTTCACGCTCGTGTCCAGGTATTCGATGAAGAACGCCAGACCGATGCCGACGACCAGACCGATGACAATTCCCAGCGCGATGTTCAGCGCTTTCTTTGGACGAACCGGATCGAGATCGGGCGTCGCGTGATCGGTGATGGTGACGACGGAATTCCGCGGCAGCTTGAACTCGGTTTGCTGCGAGGCGATTTTCATTCCGAGGATCTGATTGAATTGCTGCAACTCGGCGAGTTTTTGTTTTGCGGCGTAATAGGGACGGCTTTTTTCGGCCTGCGCGAGATCGTTTGTGCGGGCGCTTTCCAACTCACGTTGCGCTTCCTCAAGGCCAGCCTCGTTATATGCGACTCTAGTCTGGAGTCCAACAATAATACCATCTACGGCTGCGTTGATTTTTTCGTTCAATTCATCAACGCTTTTCTGTGCATTAATATAAATGGGATTTTCCGGGGTAAGATTCACGTTCAACGAGAGCAAACGTTGTTG
>DASSNZ010000184.1:0-6211 GCA_035701135.1 Verrucomicrobiia bacterium | reverse complement strand
CCTGCTGATGCTGTTCATCCCTGATGTTCTCCTGCGCCATGCGGTCCAGGAGGTCTCTGCATCACTGCGTTTCAAATCTTCCGGTGTTCAGCCGATCCCGGCCGCTCTGCGGGTGGAAAACGATGTCGCGCTGGAGGCCTTATTCCAATCCATGCGCACTTATCTTGCGGGAAATGAAAAACCACCCGAACCGCTCGTGCGCCTCAAGTTGAAGGAACTCGTGATCAGCATTCTGACGAGCGGAACCAATTCCGCGCTGGCGGCGTATTTCTGCCGGCTGGGCGAACGCCATTCGCCGGTGCTCAAAGAAATCATGGAAACGAATTTTCGTTTCAACCTGTCGCTGGAGGAATTTGCGAAGCTGAGTCATCGCAGCCTTTCTTCTTTCAAGCGCGAATTCCAGGCAGAGTTCGGCGAATCGCCCGGCAAATGGCTCTTGCAAAGACGCCTCGAACATTCCGCCGGCCTGTTGCTGGGTTCGCAAATGAACGTCACGGAAATCGCGTTCGAAAGCGGCTTTGAAGACGTTTCGCATTTCAGCCGCGTGTTCAAGGAACGATTCGGCATGCCGCCGCTGGCGTATCGTCAGACGGCCAGTCTTTCGGCCTGAACTTCACAGTCAAAAAATTGAACCGCGCAGCAAAGCGCACCAATTTGTCTTTCTGCATTATCTTTCCGGTAAATCCCAGGAATGAATATGCAAACAACAACTGAAAACAAAATAGCTTCAAACCGTTCACAAATCGCGAATCTCGATGCCATCAAAGCGAAACAGAAAGCCACATGGCAATCCGGCGATTACGGACAAATCGCCCAAAGCATTGAAAATTTCGCCGAAGAATTCATGGCGCGCCAATCTCTGCGACGCGGCCTGCGCGTGCTCGATGTCGCATGCGGAACGGGCAATCTCGCCGTCATCGCCGCCCGCCATGGCTGTGACGTCACCGGCGTTGATATTGCGGAAAATCTGCTGGATCAGGCGCGCGCTCGCGCCGCGAAAGCCGGACTAAACATTGCATTTGAAGAAGGCGATGCTGAGGCCATGCCTTTCGCGGACAGCAGCTTCGATCTTTCCATCAGCATGTTCGGCCTGATGTTTGCGCCGCAACCGGAACGGGTCGCAACGGAATTGCAACGCGTGACAAAATCCGGCGGGCATATCGCGCTGGCGAACTGGACGCCGGAAGGGTTCATCGGAAAAATGTTTCGGGTTTTCAAAACGCATTTGCCGCCGACGGGAGTTCCATCACCACTGGACTGGGGAAATGAATCCATCGTCAGCCAGCGCCTGCAATCCGGATTTAAGGATTTGCGTCTGACGCGACGGATTACCGAGATGCGGTTTCCGTTTTCGCCCGCGGACACTGTGGAGTATTTCCGCAAATATTACGGCCCGACGTTTCGCGCGTTTGAATCGCTTTCCGAAACGGCCCGGCAGGCGTTGCGGCACGATCTCGTCGAACTGCAAACGCGCTACAACACGGCACAATCACCAGACCAGACCGCCGTTTCCGCCGAATATCTCGAAGTGATCGCAACCCGAATCTGAAACGCAATCCGTCAGAACAAAAGAGTCGCTTTGTCTCTGCTGTGGGAACCAGACTAGATCCTCAGCATACCGCGAAATCCTCTGCCCTGATAATACGATTCCGCGCCGTTGTGGCCGATGAAGATTCGATTGTAACGCTTTTCGCCGTAAATTGCGCCGCCGAGCTTTCGTATTTCCGGCGGTGTCGCGAGCCAGCTTGACCGTTTCGTGTCGAACTCGCCGAGCTGCTGCAGTTCCAAATACTGTTCCTCCGTCAGCATATTTATTCCCATCGCCGCGGCCAATCCCATCGCGCTGCCTTTGGGTTTGTGTTCCTTGCGAGACGCCAACGCCTCGTCGTCGTAACAAAGACTCCCGCGACCCGACGGCGTTTGCTCGGAACAATCGAAGAAAATAAATTCGCCGGATTTTTTTTCCTGACCCACCACATCCGGTTCGCCGCCGGTGTGTTCCATTTCATTGAGCGACCACAATTTTTCCGGATTCGCTTCCAACCGCGACTGCACCCTGGCCCAATCCAGACCTTTATGGCGGTTCATATTTTTCTCAAAGCGGGCTTTCAATGCTTTGAGCAGTTCTTCGCGTTGTTTGGGGGACAATTCTTTTTTCATATTCTTATGTTGAGTTGATAGCTTGACCGCAGATGAAAAAATGGCAATGCATAAGCAATTCATGAAAAAGCCTATGCTCAATTTTTGCTTGGTAATGCTTGCCTGCAATTCTGTCAAAGGCGTGACTTTTTTAAATGATTACGTTGATTCGACAAACAAAGTGTCCCTTGCCGCTGGTTTTATTCCCGATTCTTCACGAATAATTGTTGGTGAACCGCTTTTTTTGACTTTCGTTGCCAGCAATCAAACAGACAAGCCATTCCAATTTTGTCGCGTAAATACAGAAATTTTTTCCTTCTCTGCAACAAACGCCGCTGGAGTTCCAGTCAAACAATCATTTTCTCACAGGATGGACGGGAATGGATTTCTTTCAAAAGTAACAGTCGAACCACACAAGGCATTCACCGAGCGGCTTTTTCTAAACAGTTGGTTTGAGTTTAACGAACCTGGTGATTACATGGTGACTTGCCGGTGCAAATTTGACCGATGCTTTACCCAAACAAATTCTTTTGAATCATTTAATCAACCAATCATCACTGTTTTCAAAATGACGGTTCAGCCTTCCGATCCAAAACGCGTCACTGAAATTATCAGCTATTGGTCAAAGGTGGTCGAAACAAATGGAGACATTGGTGAAGCTGCGCAAGCACTTTCCGAATTTAATGATTCACAAATCATTCCACCTCTTACTGCTTTAGTCGAAAAAGACGCTAACAATTATTTTGCAGTAAATGCGCTTGCCCGATTTACCAATGATGCAGCGATGGACGCACTGGCCATTGTGTTGAAATCTGGAGAAGGTTATGAAGCCGGTGTTGCGAAAGCTGCGATTGTTAAAGCAAATCAAGCCGACAGAATTGCAAAATTATTTCTTCCAAAACTTTTGAATACAAATGCGCAAATCCGAATCCAAAATGCGCGAGCAATAAGTTGGACAGGTTCCAAACTGGCTTTCACTCCACTTTGTTCGTTGCTGAACGATGAGACAAATATTGTTCGTTATGCTGCTGCCGAAGCAATTGGAAGATTAAACAACTTACATTCGTTCGAGGTGCTGACGAATTGCTTGACCAATTCAGATTTCACTCTACGGATTGCCGCTATTAAAGGTCTAATCGCGATGGGTAAAACTGTGCAACTCGAATGGGTTAAACCAATGATTCTATCCGGCAGCGAAAATATCCGGTGGTGGTATGATTCCATGGACCTTTTGCGAATGCATGGCGGTGATCAAGCCGGGCCTGAATTAGCAAGCTGTTTGCATTTTGATGATCCCTCTGTCAGGAATTCCTATAACATGCGTTTAATATTGGCGTTTTCGTTCATCCCCAGCGGAACGAATTATTTCTACAGATGGCATTGTGATCCAAACCGTGATGGCACGGCGCAAGAACTTGCAGAGAATCGCCAAATTCTTTCTGAATTAAAATCTTGGCTCGATAAACAGAAACAAATTTTTTATTAAACCTCCGCGCCCTTCTCCACGAACTCTTTCGACTTTTCTTCCATGCTCTTCTTGAACGCCTCTTCTTCGCTCACGCCCTGTTCGGCGGCGTAATTGAAAATGTCTTCGGTCGTTTTCAGAAAACGCGTGTGATTTTGGTGAAGCTTCCGGGAACGTTGCAAGGCGTCGAATAGGCGGAGGGCTTTCGTGTGCTTCTCAATACGTTGCTCGAAGGTCAGTTTCAAATTTTCGCGCAACAATGTCCGGTCAACGCCGGGCATATAGGCTTCCACAACGGGGTCGCGATAAATTTTGGTTTTCATCCGCGAATCCAAATTAGCAGATCTATCCCTTCGCGTAAATCATGGCTTGAATTCAATTCTTTTGCGGGTCCGTCAATCCGCCAGTCAGATGAAACCGCGCCATGTCTCCCTGTCCGCGAATTCCCGGAATAATCATCACCATACCTGTGTCGGCGTCCTGAAAATAAAAGAATAACACGATGCGTCCATCAGCCTGCGCATTTCCATGAACAAATTTATGTTCGCGCAAACAGGAAACGAGCGCGCCTTCCAATTCCAGATTTTTGCCGAGCGCTTTTGAAACAACTTTGCCAAGGACAGCGACGAGATGCGGCATCGGTTCTTTGTCAGACGCGCGGACGAACTCCGCATCACCGGCGAATTCTTCGAGGAAATAATTTATCGCCAGTTCGTAATCCGTTGGATGCAACATTCGCTCGCGCAACACGTCAAGGTGATGCGAAAAGTTTTGCGAGGCGGAATTCATGAATTTTTCAACCACAAATTTTTACCGATGAAATGCAAAAGACGGCGCTTGCCTGGAACAATCGAAGAAAATAAATTCGCCGGATTTTTTATCCTGACCCACCACATCCGGTTCGCCGCCGGTGCGTTCCATTTCATTGAGCGACCACAATTTTTCCGGATTCGCCTCCAACCGCGACTGCACCTTGGCCCAATCCAGACCTTTGTGGCGGTTCATGTTTTTCTCAAAGCGGGCTTTCAATGCTTTGAGCAACTCTTCGCGTTTGTTTTGAGGGCAATTCTTTTTTCATTTTGATAATCTTATTTTTCAAGGGCAAAGCGGCAGCTTTTGCCCTACCAATAAATCGTGGTAGGGCGGCGTTGCCGCGCCGCCCAAACTTCAATCTCCAGACCAACGAATTTCATGCACGCGACCGAAATACGGCCATTCCTCCGGACTTGCTACTAATCCGGCGCGAACCGGATTCTCGCGAACGTATTGCCATTTCTCCGAATAGTTTTCGCCGTCGCGCAAGCGATGATGAAATCCGCCCGCTTGAAATTTTCCGATGCTGTGGCAGGACGATGCTGCCGCGTCGCGTTGGTTGATATTTTTGGCAAAGCGATCTTTCCAGAAACCCATCCAGCGTTCGATGGTGAAGTTGAAATCATTTGGCGCACAGAACAAATGCAGATGGTCAGGCATTAAAAGATAATCACTTACCATCCATGCCGTTGCGGCATTTTGCCAAACATCATGGAGCGTGCGCTGAACCGAAGCTTGCGCCAGCCATTGACCGCGCTTCCCGGTGCAGACCGTGAGGAAAACCCAGTTCGGTCTGTTGAGCGAAACGTGAACGCCTTTCGCCGGCGTGCGGCGTCCGACTTCACGGAAAGAAATTTCGCTCATTGCAAATTTTTAACGCATGGTTGGCGGATGCGAAAGATTTTTAGTTTAGGCAGAGCAGCAGCTCTGCCCTACCAAATCAAACCGTGGTAGGGCGGCGCTGCCGCGCCGCCCAATTCAAATTCACGCCTTCGCGTAAACCTCCGCGCCCTTTTCCACAAACTCCTTTGACTTTTCTTCCATGCCGCGTTTGAGCGCCTCTTCCTCGCTCACGCCTTGTTCGGCGGCGTATTTGCGGACGTCTTCGGTGATCTTCATCGAGCAGAAGTGCGGGCCGCACATCGAACAGAAATGCGCGGTCTTTGCGCCTTCCTGCGGGAGGATTTCGTCGTGGAATTCGCGCGCGGTGATGGGGTCGAGGCTGAGGTTGAATTAATCTTCCCAGCGGAATTCAAAGCGCGCTTTGCTCAACGCGTTGTCGCGGTATTGCGCGCCGGGATGGCCCTTGGCCAGGTCGGCGGCGTGGGCGGCGATCTTGTAGGCGATGACGCCGTCTTTCACGTCTTTCTTGTTCGGCAGACCGAGGTGTTCTTTCGGCGTGACGTAGCAGAGCATCGCACAGCCATACCAACCGATCATCGCCGCGCCGATGCCGCTGGTGATGTGATCGTGGTTGCGACTCCGCAAGCTCCGCCGCCACGTCGCCGGGCGCAGAGATTTTGACACGGCATCCCGACCGGCTGCCTCAGCGGTGGTGAGCGGCCCGCCTGCCCGCCGAAGCCTCGGCGCAGGCGGGAGCGTGTAGAACGGCGCTTCGCCGCACCATTCGAGTTGCTTGGCCATGTTTTCCTCGATCATGTGCATGGGCAACTGGCGGCAATGTGCTTCAACTTGGGCAAAACTTTTCAAATTCAACTCGCGTAAAAATTCTCCGTGAACTCGGTCAAAGCCTTCAAAGCTCCAATGGCCTCAACCGCATTGCGTGAACTGCCT
>DASSNZ010000183.1:0-4847 GCA_035701135.1 Verrucomicrobiia bacterium | reverse complement strand
GATTACGTTTCGAGGAATTCAGACCGGGCGCTCAAAATTCAAAGCGCGGTTCTACATGGATTCGAGACACGCGTCTCGACACTTCGCGCGCGCAATGCTACGCTGGCGCGACCGCAATGAGAATTCTCGCCCTTGACCACGGAACCCGACGCGTCGGCGTCGCCGTCAGCGACGAATTGAAAATGATCGCCACGCCGCTGGAATTCATTCCCGCCGAGCCGTTCACGGATTTTCTAGTGCGTCTCAAACAGATCATTCGCGAAAAGGAAATCGAACTGATTCTCCTCGGAATGCCGCGCAACATGGACGGCAGCTACGGGCCGGCGGCGCTGAAAGTGCAGGAATTCGCGGCCGCGCTGAAGGATAAAATCGCCGTCCCGATCCAGACCTGGGACGAACGGCTGACCTCCGCGCAGGCGCAGCGGTTTCTCATCGCAGGCCGCGTGCGGCGCGAAAAAAGAAGAGAAAAAGTGGACAAAACCGCCGCCGCGATTCTGCTGCAAAGTTTTCTGGACAGCAAAACGCCGGGCGCAATGCCTTGACGGAATGGACGCGCTTTCTTCCTCGATTTCACCCGATTCAGTTGCGCGCGGAAAAATCCGAATCAAACTGGTCATCGCGTACGACGGCGGAAAATACGAAGGCTGGCAGGCGCAAAAAACCGGAACCGGCGTTCAGGAAAAAATTGAAACCGCGCTCGCGAAATTATTTCCGTCCGGACCGCGCGTTCATAGTTCCAGCCGGACCGATACCGGCGTTCACGCGCTCGGCATGGTCGCGCATTTCGATGTTCCGCGAACTGAATTCAAAATGACCGCCCGCAAACTGGCGCTGGCGCTGAACGCCTGGCTGCCGGAGGACATTCGCGTTTTTTCCGCGACCCGCGCCGCGAAAGATTTTCACGCGCGATTCGACGCCGCCGGAAAACAGTATCGCTATTTTATCTGGAACCATTCCGCGATGAATCCGTTGCTGCGCCACAGCGCATGGCATGTCCCGCGCCCCTTGAACGTGAAAGCAATGCGCGCCGCCGCCAGATATTTTATCGGCCGACACGATTTTCAATCCTTCGCCGCAAATCCCGGCTATAAAAAAAATTCGACGGTGCGAACGCTCGCGCGCTGCGACATCAAAAAATCCGGCGCGCTGTTGACAATCATCATCGAAGGCGACGGATTCCTCTACAAAATGTGCCGCGGCATCGCGGGAACCCTCGCGCAAATCGGCCTCGGAAAATTTTCCCCGGAAAATGTCAGGCAAATGCTCGCGACCAAAGATCGCCGCGTCGCGGGAATGACCGCTCCCGCGCACGGTTTGGTTTTGCGGAAAGTTTTTTACCGGAAGAAAAAAAAGTGAGGAAAAATTTTCGGCAACTTTCCAAATCTTGAATTTTTTTATGAACGTCGTTCTCGTCGAACCCGAAATCCCGCCGAACACGGGAAATATCGCGCGGCTCTGCGCCGCCACGCGCTCCGCGCTGCATCTCATCGAGCCGCTCGGATTTGCGCTGGACGACTCGCAACTCAAACGCGCCGGAATGGATTACTGGCGGCACGTCGAATGGCGTCGCTGGAAAAACTGGACGGCATTCACGCAAAGTCTTCCAGCTTCGGCGCGATTGTGGTTTGTGGAATCGAACGGACCGAAAAATTACAGTGATGCGAAATTCGCGCCGGACGACTTTCTGGTTTTTGGCCGAGAAACCGCCGGACTGCCGAAAATTTTGCTGGAGCAGAACCGCGATTACTGGCTGCGCATTCCCATGTTCAATCCGAACGCGCGTTCGCTGAACCTTTCCAATTGCGTCGCGCTGGTGTTGTTTGAAGCCTTGCGGCAACAGGGATTTCCCGGAAGCGAATCGTGAATGAAATCACATCTTCGCTTCAGCCTCGCGGATGATCGCCAAAGCTTTTGTGGAACTTTCCGCCGTCAATAAATCCTGTCTCACTTTCGGATCGCGCAAGAGACGGCTGATTCGCGCCAGGACGGCAAGATGCTGCGTCACCGTCGGCGCGACGAGCAGGAAAAAAAGCCGCGCGGGAATGCCGTCAATCGCGCCGTAGGGAATTCCTTTCGCGTGCCGGCCAAACGCGACGACCGGCTTGTCCACCAGCCCGATCAGCGCATTTCGCGCGTGCGGCAGCGCGACGCCGTCGCCGATGCCGGTGCTGTGCAATTGCTCGCGCTCGCGAAGCGCGCGAAGCAGCGTTTGCCGCGCGTCGTTCTGGCCGGCCAGTTCGGGAATCTGGCCGGTCAACTCGTCCAGCACGGCGTCGCGATCGTTGCTTTTGAGGTCGAGATTGATCGCGTTCGGCGAAAGCAATTCAGTGAGAACAATGGGTCCGGAATTTTTCATAGACAATTTTCAAATTCGATCAACGTTCGCAAAAATTCATTTGCGCTTCGAAAGTGGTTCGCGCGCCCGCGCCGCAACAAAGCAGTTGCAGCGGAAACACTCGCGGCCTGCCGCGCGGCATTAACAACTTACAAATTACGTTGAGATCGCCGTGAACGCGAACATCCGTGCCCCCGGCTGTTTCGGTCAACTCAGCTTTGCGTTTCCATCGGCGCGGATGCCGAGGAATTTTCCGTCGGAGCGGCATCGGCGGACGGCGTTTGCGCCGGCTCGGTTTCGGGCAATTCGGCGGAAGGCGCGGCTTCGGGCAAAATCGCTTCGGGCTGGTTCGGCGCGGGTTGATCGGAATTTTGTTCCATCGCCGGAGATTCGGCATTTGCGGCCGGCTCGGCTGAAGTTTCCGGCGCAGGTTGCGATTTCGCCTCCGTTTCGGCTTCTGCGTTTTTCGGGGCGGATTTGGTTTCCGTTTTTGGCGGTTTCGGCGCGGGCTTTTTCGCGGTCTCGATTACTCCATTCGCAAATTCAATGACATGTCCCTGATGAATCAGCCAGTGCAAATCGGAAATCACGGCGGTTTGTTCCGCTGTCGGTTCATTGGCTGCCGGGCTGGCGGCCGGAGTTGCGGCTTCGCCGGCCGGGTTGATTTGCTGGGGCGCGGGAGTTTCAGGCGCGGAAGGCGCGAGCGATTCCACGAGTTTGCGCCGCGTCGTTTTTTGATGCGTGTTGATGAATTCAACGATGCGTCGGACGCCTTCGGAAACGGGGGTGATTTCCAGATCCAGAAAATGTGGCCGCGCGACGGACACATGCGTGACGGTTTTGTTGACCTTGAAAAATTGCAGTCCGTGCGACGCGAACTGCTGACTCAACGCGGTGGCCAGTTGCAGCGGAAACCGGCGCTGATCTTCCCATGCCTGACGCAGCAATCGCATCAGTTCCGGATTTCGCAACGCGCGCGCCGCCGTGCCGGACAAATTGTGGGATTCCACCGGCTTGATGATCGCTTCCTTGTGCGTTTCACGGAAATGTTTTTCCACCGCTTCCCTGGAGCCGAGCCGCAGCGGTTCCGGCATGTTCAGGCAGATGAATTCGGTTTTCCAGCTTTGGTCATCGATCCATTTTTTTACGACTTCCTCGTCGCGGACGATTTTCACCCGCGCTTTGAAAACATCGAATGGCAGCCGTGAAAAACGCTCGGAGTGCAGCTTGCGCAACTGGTTCTGGTAATCGTGATAATTCGGCGGACCAAGAATGACGCCGCTCATCCCGCATTGCGCGACAAATGTGTATTTGCCTTTCGGCGGCTCCGTCGCGGTGCGCTCGGTGTGATAAAACGTGGCGAAATGATTTTTCAAAACGTGCGCAATCGCCGCGTCTTCGGAAAGCCACAGTGTTTCATCGAGCGCGCAGAGAAAAAGCGGCTGGGCGATTTTGCCTTCCGGATTTTTTTTCACGCTGAACGTGACGGAATGCCGCTCCGGCTTGTCGAGAATCAATCGCGCGATGTCGAACAACGGATACGCGCGGCCCGTCATTTTGATCTGTCGGGCGAGAGATTCCACGCCTTTTTCATCCGGCACAAACGCGACGGAAATTTCCGGCAAGGGCTGCGGCGCCGGACGTTTTTCACGCGGCTCCTCGCGGCGTTTATCAAATGAACGTTGGTGGAAAGGTCTTTTCTCTCCGCCGCCTTTCGGACCGCGATCTCCGCGGGGACGATTCTCGCGCGGGCCGCCCTGGAACGGGAAATCGCGCCGGGGCGGGCGGCGTCCGCCTTTTTCGCCGCGGCTTTCCCGCCGGTCCTCGCGTGTTTCGTAGTGCGCGTAGTGTTTGGCCGAAGCCGGCTCTTGCGCCCACGCGGGCAGAAACAGCTTTTCCAGATCCAGTTCGTTTTCAGGCAATGTGCTCATTCCATCACGTCAGCCCCGGTTTTGCAGGACTCGATAAAAAGTTATTGTTTCAGCATGGAACGGTCATCGGCAGATTGCAAGCGCGGGCTGGCGCTGGAAAATACGTCAAAAAGACTGGACGTCCTGAATCCCATTGGAATTCTCAATTTGTTCGGAACGCGTTCCACGATCCGCGACTGCAAAGTTCATCTGGATCACCTGACCCAACAACTCGAAGCGCTCGTGGGAGAGGAAAAACTCCCGCACGGCCTGGGCGCGTTGACCGTTTCGTTGCCTGATGGCGAAGTGTGTGACTGGAACCGGTTCAAACATCGCAAAGCGGTGGGCAGTTACACCGGCTGTTGCCCGAGCGACAAGGCTGAGCCTTGACCCACGGCGCTTCGCGCGTAGCGCTGTGGATGCAGGCCCCGCCTGCCGGCATGGAAATAAAGCCGTGCGGGTGTTGTTGGTCGAAGCGGTCTGGAGATTATTGATGTATCAACCCGGCTGGCACGCGCGGCAGAAGTATCTGCAGAAGTTGAAACACGGCGCGTCGTTGAAAAAGAAAATGGCCGTGGCATTGGCCAGGCAACTGGCCATTG
>DASSNZ010000182.1:0-7650 GCA_035701135.1 Verrucomicrobiia bacterium | reverse complement strand
CACGTCGAGCCGAAACCGGAATGGAAGGAAGATTATCATCACGTCGGCATTCCGATTTCCACGCTGACCATTGAAGCGATTGGCGGCACGGCGAAAGACAAAGGCAAAAATATTTTCGCGCTCGGACTGATCGCGCGAATGTTCGACCTGAACGCGCCGAAACTGGAAAAACTCATTAACGAACGTTTCGGCGGCAAAGATGAAAGCATCGTGAAAAACGCGCTCGCCGCGTTTCACGCCGGCCACGGCTATTCGTTAGGCAACATCATCGAAACTTTCCGTTTCGTGGACAGCGAGAAACGGGATCGCTCGCAAGTGGTGATGAATGGAAACGAAGCGCTGGGCTATGGACTTATTGCCGCAGGCGTTCGTTTTGGCGCGGGTTATCCGATTACGCCGTGGTCGGACGTAATGGAATTGCTGCGTCGCGAACTGCCCAAATACGGCGGCTCATTCATCCAATGCGAAGACGAAATCGCCGCGATTTCCATGGCGATTGGCGCGAGCTACGCCGGGCGCGTGGCTGTCACCGGATCCAGCGGGCCGGGAATCGCTTTGAAATCCGAAGCCGCCGGCTGGGCGGGAATGGCGGAAGTTCCGCTGGTCGTGGTGGATGTTCAGCGCGGCGGACCTTCAACTGGAATGCCAACAAGCGTCGAGCAATCGGATTTAAACATCGCGTGCTACGGCAGCCACGGCGATTCTCCGCGCGTTGTGCTTGCGCCCGCGAATGTTGAAGATTGTTTTTACACCGCGATTGAAGCGGTGAACATCGCGCGAAAATATAACGTTCCGGTTTACATTTTGAGCGACCAGGCAATCGCCACGCGTATCGAGGCTTTTCCCGAACCTGACCTTGAAAAAATTTGCCAGGACATTTCGCCGGATTTCACGCCCGTCGCCGATTACAAACCTTACGACCTTTCCGCGCCGGACGGCGTTGTTCCCCGCCTCGCGCCCGGAACGAAAATTCTCAGCGGAAAATATCCGGTGGCCACCGGACTTGAACACGATGAAATGGGGCATCCGAGCGGCTCGCCGAAAATGCACATGCAGATGAGCGCGAAACGCCGGAAAAAATTGCAGGCGCTCGCCGCGACTTTGCCGACGCCGAAAATTCACGGACCGAGTGAAGGCAACGTGCTGCTCGTCGGCTGGGGTTCGACCGAAGGCCCGATCAAGGAAGCGGTGGACCGCGCTCGCGCAGCCGGTGACAGTATTTCGTCCATTCACATTCGCCACATCAACCCGCTGCCGCCGGGATTGGAAAATATTTTTTCAGGTTTCAATCATGTGTTTGTCGTCGAGATGAACGACGAAGGAATTTACGGGTATGGCCAGCTTGGCGGACTGTTGCGCGCGCGCTATGGTTCAGCACAAATCCGCGGCATCAACAAAACCGACGGATTGACCTGGAAAGTGAAGGAAATCCTTGTGGCAGTAAAAAACAAGCTGACCGTCCAGGCGGAGAAATTATCGTGACTGCCGCGCATGAATATTCAGGACCGGCTGAAAATTTTTTACGACCGGCTGACCGCAGCGCAAGCCGCAGCCGATGCGGAAGCGGCATTGGCTCTGATTTGTCGCACATTGGAAGAAGTCGAGAACGAATTCTGCCCATTGGAAAAGAAAAACCCGCCGCCAGAATCATTTGATGGGCGGATGTATTTGCCACAAAAAGACAATATGTGTGTCAGCGACAATCAAACAATGTGGGTGAAAACGCGCAAACACCGGATTGCCATAAAGCCTGACGATTCGTTTACTGTTTTTAGCCTCATGCCACATCGAGTATTGTTTCGCGAATTTCACAAGCCGGGTCAATGAAAGCTCCACGACAAATCCAGAAATTGATTGCCGAAATCATGGATGATTTCCCGCAGGCGGAAATTGAATTCGAACCGCTGCCATCCGGAGTTTGCCGGTTGAACATCTGGTATGGCCGGCGCAATTTCGAAATGGAGTATTCACCAATACGAGGAACGGGCGTTTCCGAGAATTTTGAAAATACGCCGCCGTTCACCGGCCATGACAAAACTTTCAACACCTTGGATGGTGCCGTCGAACATTTTAAATCGCTTTTAGCCGATGCCGCCAGAACCGAAGCCGATCATTTGCCGCAAGCATTTGTGCTCCATGATAAAAAATCGTGAAACCATGCTTTTAAGAAAGATTTTATGAACGAAACCTCAACGGAAATTTCGAATCGCAAGGAAGGAAACATTGTTTCCGTTCCGGCGCCAAATCTGCCTATCGAAGACCGCAAAGGCCTGACCAAAAAGGAAGTCGCCGCCGATCACCCGACGTGGTGTCCGGGGTGCGGCGATTTTTCCGTACTGGCGCTTTATTTCAAGCTGATTGAAAAACGCAAACTCTGGCACGAGAAAATCACCACCGTCGCCGGCATCGGTTGCTCCAGCCGTTTTCCGTATTTCGTCCAGGCCAACGGCGTCCATTACATTCATGGACGCGCCCTTGCGTTCGCCAGCGGCATTTCACTTTCGCGGCCGGATTTGCATTTGTTCGTCTTCGGCGGTGATGGCGACGCGTTTTCCATCGGTGGAAATCATTTCAATCACACCGCGCGCAAAAACGTGAAGATGACTTACGTGGTCATGGACAACTGGGTTTACGGATTGACGAAAAAGCAGACCTCGCCAACTTCGCCGATCGGTTTCAAAAGCAAGACGGACCAATGGGGCGCGGTTGATTATCCGATCAATCCAATGAAGCAGGCAATTGCCGCCGGCGCGTCGTTCGTGGCGCGCACAACGCACACGAATCCGAATCACGTTTTGCAGATGATGGAAGCCGCGATGGATCACGACGGCTTCAGCTTCATCGAATGTTTGAGCGAGTGCGTGGAATTTTATGAAGGCGCATTCGACGCGTCGAATCCGCGCAAAGGCGGCGTGTTCAAGGAAGTTCCGAAAGACCACGATGTCACAAATGAAATGGCCGCCTACAAACTGGCGGATGATCCGTTTCCCGGATACTTCGGGATATTCTACAAATCACCTCGCCCGACGAAGAACGCGAAGGAAGCCGGCATCATCAAATCCGCTCAGGAAAAAGTGAAGGGCATGAAGGATTGGCAGATTCTGCAGAAGAATTTCGAGCGGATGAAATAATTTACATTTACGATTGACGCGGTGCGAGCCGCCGGAATTCCGGCGCCTCGTATTTTTTTCTTTGCGCGTAAATCGCAAATCGTGAATCGTAATTTCAGGTATGCCTATTTACGAATTTGCCTGTCCGAAATGTCGGAAGATTTTCAGCTTCCTTTCCAAGCGGATCAATCCCGACCGCCTTCCCGTTTGCCCGAAATGCGGCAATAAAAAATTGGAAAAACAAATGAGCCGGTTCGCCATGTCGCGCGGCTTGAAGGAATCCGCCGCGAACACAGAAGGCGGAGAACCGCCGATGCCGGATTTCGACGATCCACGAATGGCCCGCGCCATGGCCGAAATGGAACGCGACATGGAGCACATGGATGAAAACAATCCGAAACACATGGCGCACATGATGCGGAAAATGAAAGACATCATGCCGCCCGGAACCGTGCCGAAGGAATTGGATGTCGCCATAAAACGCCTCGAAGCCGGTGAAGATCCGGAAAAAATCGAGGAAGACATGGGCGATTTGCTCGGTGATTTCATGGGCGAAGAAGGCGGCGCGGGCGGTGGCGGAGGTTATTCGCGCGACAGCGGATTATATGATTACTAGGAACTCCAAATTTCAGGTTCCAAATTCCAATCTGTTTTGATTTAGCAAATAATTTGCGCGGAGTTTATCGCCGCTTCGAAACCTGGATTTTCACAATGCCCCATATTCACGAGAAAATTGATTTCACCGTCGCCATTTTCGTCGTTCATAGCGAAAAAATTTTGATGATTCACCATCGCAAATTAAACAAATGGCTGCCGCTTGGCGGACATATCGAATTGGACGAAGATCCGGAACAAGCCGCGTTGCGCGAGGCTCGCGAAGAATGCGGATTCGACGTGGAATTGCTCGGCGAACGCGCGCCGACGACCGAACCCGGAACGCGCGCGCTCATCACGCCGCGTTTTCTCGACATCCATCGCATCAGCGAAACGCATGAACACATCGGAATGATTTATTGGGCGCGACCGAAAAATTCCGCGCGGGCCGTTTGCGCCGCGGAAGAACATCACGACATCCGCTGGTGTTCCGCGAGCGAACTCGATCAGCTTGAACCGCCGATGTCAAACGCGGTGAAATGGTATTGCCGAACCGCAATCGAGGAAATTTCAAAAAAGCTCACGCGATGAATTTTTCACGCGCGAATTTGCGCTTTTCTTTCCGCCTTCCGGCTTTAACCTGCCTCGCGTTTAAATGGCCTTGAAAATTTTCAACACTCTTTCGCGTTCAATCCAGGATTTCGTGCCGCTTGATCCCGCCGGGAAAAAAGTCGGAATGTATTGCTGCGGACCGACGGTTTATGATGTCGCGCACATCGGAAACTGGCGCACTTTTGTCTTTGGCGATCTCGTCCGGCGTTATCTGGAATTCAAAGGATTCCTCGTCACGCACGTAATGAACATCACCGACGTGGACGACAAAATCATCAAACGCGTTCGTGAGACGAAAATTTCCCTGCGCGATTACACGGCCAAATTCGAGGCCGCGTTTCTCGACGACCTGAAAACCCTGAATTGCCGGGAACCGCATCAATTGCCGCGCGCGACCGAACACATCTCCGACATCGTGG
Source organism: Verrucomicrobiia bacterium (assembly GCA_035701135.1). Classification (GTDB taxonomy): domain Bacteria; phylum Verrucomicrobiota; class Verrucomicrobiia; order Limisphaerales; family DASXHY01; genus DASXHY01. The sequence goes on along the minus strand of DASSNZ010000182.1, from coordinate 2,915 downwards.
CGCTGATCGAAAAATTGATTGCGCGCGGGTTGGCTTACAAAACGCCGGACGGCTCGGTTTATTTCAGCATTGAAAAATATCGCGGCTGCGGTTGCGTGTACGGCCAGTTGGTGAAATTAAACTTCGATGAAATGCGCGTCGGCGAACGCGTCAAAAGCGACGAATACGCGAAAGAATCGCTCGCGGATTTCGCGTTGTGGAAAGCGCGCGTGCCGGAGGACGGCGAAGTTTTCTGGCCAAGTCCGTGGGGCGAAGGCCGGCCCGGCTGGCATATCGAGTGCAGCGCGATGAGCATGAAAATTCTCGGGCCGAGTTTCGATCTGCATCTGGGCGGCGAGGATTTGATGTTTCCGCATCACGAGGACGAAATCGCGCAAAGCGAAGGCGCGGGCGTTCAGCCGGACGGACAGCATTTCGTGAAATACTGGCTTCACGGCGCGCATCTGCTGGTGGAAGGACGCAAGATGAGCAAATCGCTCGGGAATTTTTTTACATTGCGCGATTTGTCAGGCAAGGGTTTTGCCGGACGCGAGATTCGTTATTTGCTCCTCACAGCGCATTATCGCGAAACGTTTAATTTCACGATGGACGGCTTGCAAGGCGCGCGCACGGCGCTGGCGCGAATTGACGAATGCGTCGGGAAATTGCGCGAAATCGCCGGAGCGGAAAATCCGACCGCGAAAGCATCGGATGCTGAAATAATTTCCAACGCTCCGCTGCTCCGCGATTTCGCATCCGCGCTGGACGACGATCTGAATATTTCCGGCGCGTGGGGCGTTGTTTTCGAGTGGGTTCGCGAAACAAATCGGCGCATCGCGGAAGAAAATTTATCCCAATCCGATGCGGCCGCGGCTTTGGCGGCGTGGAAAAAGATAGATTCCGTTCTCGGCATTGGCGCGGCGGCGGAAATCCAGGCGCCGACGGAAATCATTGCGTTGCTTGAAGCGCGCCAGGCATCGAAAAAAGCAAAAGATTTCAAACGCGCGGACGAGATTCGAAACGAATTGAAAACCAAAGGCTGGATCATCGAAGACACACCGAAAGGTCCGAAGTTGAAGAAAATTTAATTTGAATCAAAGGATCTCAGAAAATTGAACAATGAACGTCGAACTCAGAACATCGAATTCCAGCAGCGTGCAAAATGAAATGCGATCGCGATTGTTCGATGTTCAGTGTTCGATGTTCGATGTTTGCACTGTTGAATGAAAGGCTTGTTCATCACGTTTGAAGGCACGGAAGGCTGCGGAAAATCCACGCAGATCGCGTTGCTCGCCGCGCGGATTCGGCGAACCGGCCGAACCGTCCACACGCTTCGCGAACCGGGCGGAACTTCCATCGGCGAAGAAATCCGCCACACGCTCAAACATAGTCACGCGAACGAAGCGATGACGCCGGAAGCGGAATTGCTGCTGATGAACGCGAGCCGCGCGCAACTGGTTCGCGAAGTGATTCGTCCCGCGCTTTCCGCCGGCGAAATCGTTTTGTGCGACCGTTTTTTTGATTCCACCGTCGCATATCAAGGCTACGGACGGCGGCTCGATTTGAAAATAGTCGCCGAGATCATTCATTTCGCGGTGGGAAACACGCGGCCGGATTTGACGCTTTTTTTAGATGTGCCGCCTGAAGTGAGCGCCGAGCGATTGCGCACGCGGCAATCCACGACACCGCCGGCTCGGGATCGAATTGAGGAAAGCGGAACGGAATTCTTCAGACGCGTCGCGGAAGGTTATGCGGCCATTGCGGCTGCGGAACCAAAACGCGTTTTGAAAATTGATGCGAGCGGAACGGTTGATGATGTGAGCGCGGAAATCTGGAAACGCGTCGAGAGTTTTTTGTGAACTCGCCCGCCGAATAAAAACTCGGCGGCTTGATGAACTTCCGCGGTCAGTTATCTTGAACCAGAAATCGAACGATTATGATCGAGGACACTGTCGGCAAAATTGAGGCGAAGATTCGAGGCTCGGAAAACATCAGCGACGAACGCAAACGGGAGTTGTTGCAGTTGCTCGGCACTTTGAAATCCGAAATCACGAATCTCTCAAAAACCAACGGCGAGCAGGCGGAAAGCATCGCCGGTTTCACGGAGCGTTCCGCGCACGAAGCGATGCGCTCGAAGCAAAATCCCGAATTGCTCGATCTTTCGCTGAAAGGACTTTCGTCGTCGGTCGGCGGTTTTGAAAAATCTCATCCGCAGCTTGTTGAAATCGTCAACACGATCAGCACCACGCTTTCAAATCTGGGAATTTGAATTCGAAAATTTTCAACAGAATGAACAGAATGTTCAGGAGCAGTTTTCAGCATTTCAGCCTTCACTGTTTCAGCATCTCGTTTCAATGCCCATTGCCCTGATGATCCTGGCGGAGTTTTTTGTATTCCTCGACAATTTTTGATTCCACCTCGCGCGGCACTTCTTCGTAATGATCAAATTCCTCGGAATGAATTCCGCGCCCGCCGGTGAGCGAACGCAGCGTGCTGGAATACCGATATAATTCCTTCGCTGGAACCTGCGCTTTGATCAATTGAAATCCGCCTTCGCTGTCCATGCCTTGAATCCGCCCGCGCCGGCTCGACAGATCGCCCATCACTTTTCCCATGCAATCTTCCGGAATGCGAATTTCCACGCTGTGAATCGGTTCGAGCAGACACGGTTTTGCATTCGCGAAAGATTCTTTGAACGCGAAATAACCCGCAACCTGAAACGCAATATCTTTGGAATCCACCGGATGCATTTTGCCGTCGTAAAAATCAATCTTCACATCCACGACGCGATAACCCGCGAGAATGCCTTCATCGCACGCTTTCTGAACCCCTTTCTCAACGGACGGAACGAAGACGCGATCCACGTTCTGGCCGACAAGCGATTGCGTGAACTCGACGCCTGAATCGCGCGGGCGCGGCTCGATGCGCATCCAGAC
>DASSNZ010000181.1:0-10277 GCA_035701135.1 Verrucomicrobiia bacterium | reverse complement strand
GAGCAGGGCGGTAATCTAATCAATAGAACTTGGCTGAAGGATCGTTCGACGATAAATGGGGGGGCGCCATGGATTTCCAACTCCAGCCACGAATAAACACTGATGCACATAATGACTCGTGTTCATTCGTAATAATTTTCAAGCTGGCTTCTCTGTTTGATCTAAATGTTGAATTGTCGCACGGATAAACGGAATCGAGTTTACCCTGAATTGACATCTCCGGCGCTGTGCGACACTCTGAGTCACATGGCAAAATCAGCTTTGGGCCGGGGTTTCGGCGCTCGCCTGTATGGCGTTCCGAATGTCTTCAAACCAGCCGCTGTCTTCAATGTTTGCCTGCCAACCGAATTCACCCATGCCTTTGAAAACAGCAATTTAAAAGTTTAACGTGGAGATTAACATGTCAGATAAAAATCACGGTTCTTCGAATTTTTCATTCCCACTGACTCGCCGCGAGGCTATCAAAATAATGGGATCGGGCGCGTTATTGGCGGTAGCCGGACCGCTTTCATCGGGTTGCGCCCACATTCCGGCGCGAGCGGCATCGCGTGCTTCCCGCAGTTTGTATAAAGCCGCTCCGACAATGGATCCTTTTCCATTGACAGATGTGCGCGTGCTGGACGGCCCGTTTCTGGAGGCTCAGAAGCGCGACGAGGCGTATCTCCTGAAACTCGAATCCGACCGCCTGTTGCACAATTTTCGTGTCAACGCCGGCCTCAAACCCAAAGCGCCGGTTTATGGCGGTTGGGAATCCGTGCCCATGTGGGCCGACATCCGCGCTCAAGGCCACACTTTGGGTCATTACCTCAGCGCCGCCTCGATGATGTATGCCTCAACCGGTCACGACGAACTGAAGCAACGCGTGGATTACATTGTCGGAGAACTCAAGGAATGTCAGGACGCCGGCAAGACCGGGCTGATCTGCGCTTTTCCCGACAAAGACGCGCAGATACTGAACATGGTGGCGGGCCGGCGTTCGGTCGGCGTGCCCTGGTACACGCTCCATAAGATCATGGCCGGATTGCGCGACGCCTATCTTTATTGTGAGAACCCGGTCGCGCGCGACGTTCTGGTCCGGCTCACGGACTGGGCCGGGAATGTCACCAAAGACATGACCGAAGAGCAGTTTCAACGAATGCTTAATACCGAGCACGGCGGCATGAACGAAGTGCTCGCGGATGTTTATACCTTTACCAGCGAGCCGAAACATCTCGCGTTGGCCGAACGTTTCTGTCACAAGGCGGTTCTTGTTCCGCTTTCCGAAGGCCGCGACACCTTGAATGGTCTGCATTCCAACACGCAGATTCCAAAGTTCATCGGGTTCGAACGGCTTTACCAATTGACGGGCAATCCGCAATATCACGCGGCGGCCGGGTTTTTCTGGAAAACCGTGACCGGCACGAGATCATTTGCCACCGGCGGCAATGGAGACAACGAACACTTCTTTCCCGTCAACCAGTTTGCCCGTCATCTCTCTTCCGCCAAGACGATGGAAACATGTTGCAGCTACAATATGCTTCGGCTCACGCGAATGCTTTTCGCCGGCGATCCGGCTGCTGCCTATGGCGATTATTACGAGCGCACACTGTTCAATGCTATTCTTGGCTCGCAGGATCCCGATACCGGCATGATGACCTACTTCCAGTCAACACGGCCGGGTTACTTAAAACTATTCTGCACTCCTTTTGATTCCTTCTGGTGCTGCACGGGCACCGGCATTGAGAACCATGCGAAGTATGGAAATTCGATTTACTTCCATGGAAGCTCCGATGGACCGCACGGCAATTCTCTTTATGTGAATCTTTTCATCGCTTCTACACTGGATTGGAGGGAGAAGGGAATTTCGCTCAGGCAAACCACTTCATTTCCCGAAACAGGCAAAACCCGACTGGAGATAAAAGCGGACTCTCCAAAACGGTTCTCAATGAATATTCGACATCCCGCGTGGGCGCAAAGCGCATCACTCCGCGTCAATGGCAGCGTCGCTGCCGTGTCGTCCAATCCCGGCTCGTACATCGAACTGAATCGGCAATGGAAAAATGGAGACGTGATCGAATTGGAAATGCCAATGGAGCTTCGCACGGAATTGTTGCCCGGCACAACCGATACCATGGCCGTGACTTATGGCCCGATTGTCCTTGTGGGCGCTTTGGATCACAGCGTTAAAGCAGGAGAAGATCTGCATGTAAATGAGCGCACCATCGGGCAGCCATTCAATATTCCGATTGATGTGCCAACATTCGGCGGCGAGCGGGCCGGCATTCCGGGGAAGATCAAATCTGTTGGGACGCCTTTGACTTTCAGGACGGAAGGTCTTGGAACTCCCGATGATGTGACGCTGATTCCGTTTTACAAAATGGCGCATCAACACTATAACATGTATTGGAAAATTCAGAACGCATGAACCGAAGCCTGGCCCGTTATCAGGCTGAATGCAAAAGAACCCATGAAAAAATCCTATTTAATTCTCTTGTGCGCAGCGATTGTTTCATGCGCTCAACTCTCCGCTTCCGGTCAGTCTGTCACTGCCACCATAGACGCTTCAAAAATCGGGCCGCCGATTTCTCCTTATGTTTATGGCCAATTCCTCGAACAGATCGGGAATCTTATTTACGGCAGCCTGTGGAGTGAAATGCTTGATGATCGGAAATTCTACTATCCGGTTACGTCGAAATCGGCGGATAATAATCTCAACTCCGGCCGTCGCGGATTTGGCGGACGGCGCGGGACTGGTCCGGGGCGTTGGAATCCGATAGGTCCCGATGATTCGGTTGTCATGGATACCAACCATCCTTTCGTTGGCGACCATACACCGATGGTCAGACTTGCCGGATCGGATCCGCGCGGGATACGACAGACCGAAGTCAGTTTCACCAAAGGCGAATCTTACGAGGGCCGCGTCCAACTGTCCGGCGATTCGGGAGTGGACGTTTCGATTAACCTCGTTTGGGGCGTGGGCGCCGACGCAAAACGCCAGACGATTTCGCTTGGAAAGCCAACTGAGAGTTACAAGAAATTTACGTTCTCATTCAAAGCGGAAAATTCCGGTCCGGCTGAATTCGAAATTGTAGGCACGGGCGACGGTTCTTTCCACATCGGCGCGGTTTCGCTGATGCCGGCCAACAATCTTAATGGCTGGAAACCCGACGCCATTGCCGTGCTTAAAAGTCTGCATTCGGGAGTTTATCGTATCCCGGGCGGTAATTTCGTTTCTGCTCACGAATGGCATTATGCGATTGGAGACCCGGATAAACGCCCGCCAGTTTATGATCCGGTCTGGCGCGCGCTTCAACCCAACGACATCGGTCCGGACGAATTCATGACAATGTGCAAACTTCTCGGAGTGGAACCATATATCACCGTGAACGCCGGTACCGGTGATGACTGGTCAGCGCGGGAATTGGTTGAATACTGCAACGGCGACACCTCCACCCCGATGGGCGGACAACGCGCCGCAAACGGCCATCCCGAACCCTATCACGTCAAGTTCTGGGGCATTGGCAATGAAGCCTGGGGTTATAGCTACCAGTACGGCGCGGTGAAGCTCAACCAGTTTGAATATAAGCACAATCAGTTTGCCAGGGCCATGAAAGAAGTGGATCCAACCATCAAGCTCATCGCGAGCGGCGCCATGCCGGATACAATGACCGGTTCGCGGGAATCGCTGAACCTGGGCACCAACCTGGTTCCGGCTTACCTCTCGCCAGCCGATTGGACGGGCGGTTTGCTCGAGCATTGTTTCGACAACATTGACCTCATCAGCGAGCACTTTTACAACTACGGCGGCACTCACTTCAACCTTGCCAAAGGCCGTCAGGTTCCGAATGACCCGAATGAACCTGTCACGGACTGGATGCGCCGGCCAGCCAACCATATTCGAATCAAATATGAGGAATACAAGGAATATGAGAAACTGATTCCACAACTCGCCGCGCATCCCAAACCGCTGAATATTGACGAATGGGCCTATAGCAGCCGCGGTGGTGCCGGAGGTTATCCGGTTTATCCGTCTTACGCATGGGTCTTCCACGAAATGTTCCGCCATTCCGATATTTTCCAGATGGCTGCTTATACTTTTGCCACGTCGCTGCTGGCCCACGACGGAACAAATGTTACCCTCAACGCCAACGGACTTGTTTTCAAAATCTATCGCGATCATTTCGGTTCAATTCCCGTCGAAGTTTCCGGGAATTCACCTCAGCCGAAGCCCACCGATCCGCCGGGCGGCGAACAACCGGTGGTCAATGCCGGCAGCGATACGTTCCCGCTCGATGTCGTCGCGGCCTGGACACAGGATCGCAGCGCGCTGACCGTTGCCGTGCTGAACCCAACCGACGTCGAACAATCCATCAGACTCACAATCGGCGGCGCATCGCTGTCCGGCAAAGGCACTTTGTGGCGGCTTGCGTCATCCGAAAAAAACGGCGAGAACCCGCGCATCAGCAATTCACCCGTGGATTCCATTCCCGAGTCGCTGACGCTTCCGCGCTTCAGTGTAAATATCTACCAACTTCCGGTGAGATAGAAACTTTTGAAGGTTCACCTGAATTGAGCGTACTGGCTCTCCGACTACACACCGCAGTCAACTTATCGGACCGGAGACCACCCGGATACCTATAAAGCTGAACCGCACGAATGGAGTGAACGGGTGATATTAAAATCAATCCGGATATGGAGTAGTAAAATTCAGAAATCTGGAATTGAACGTGGAAATTCCTTGGGGTGCGCATTGAGTGATTTTGGACAAATCACCTGATTGTTATAGCTGTGCTTCGTGAGGCAGACTGTGAGCCTTATGGGCTTACGTTCTTCCATCATTCCATGGGTTCTCGTCGTTTTCGGATTAACAACTGCGTCTCCCGCATCGCGGGCGGACACAAACGAGTGGCAGAAGCCGACCAGCGGCAATTGGGAGGAGCCGTATTGGTCGCTGGGAAGGCTGCCGACAAGTCAGGACGTGGTGCTTTTTGACAATTCGGGTTTCAAATCGCTTGCCATTGGCGAAAGCACGGTGACGAGCGCGCCGCAATCGCTCTCAATCCAGTCACTCACGATCGAGGCGCCGACGAATTCGTCCAACCAGCTTTTACTCAACTGGGCCGGATTTAACGTGCCGCTGTCGGTGAGTTCAAATCTCGTCATTGGAACAAATGGCTCGCTTGTCAGCCACAGCAGCGCGCTGGTCGCGAGCAATTTCCACATCGGCGCGACGGCGCAATTCCTTGATCAATCAACCGCGTCGTTCACCAATGTTTTCGTGGGAGCAGGCGCCGGCGCGGAACTGGATCTGACGAATTCGGTTTTTGCGGCGAACTTGTTGCAACTTGGCGCATTGGAAATTTCAGGCAGCGGAACGGCGATTCAGTCCAGTGGCACGAACCGGGTTGAAACGCTGGCGATTTATCCGGGAAGCAGTTACACGCTGGCCGACGGCGGCATACTCACCGGGGACGCGCTGGAAATGCACAGCGCGCTCTTTGATGGTACGCACTTCACGCAGACCGGCGGAAGCGCGCATTTCAATTCGGTCGGAAACGCAGGAAGCAATCCGGAATCGTCCGCAACTCTCGCGCTGAACGGCGGCAGTTTCCAAACCACGACACTGAGCCTGGACGACGGCAGCTTTTTGCAGAGCGGTGGCACCAATCTTGTGGAACAACTTCAATTGAGTCCCAACGAATTTACGTCCGGCTCATACACGCTCTCGGATGGTTTGCTCATCTCGAGCAATCTGACGGTGGGAATGGGCGTGGGAAACGAACCGCCGAGCGCGATATTTACACAGACGGGCGGCATTCATACAAACACGAGTTTGACACTCGCCGGAACGATTCGATCCGGATTCGCGCTGGCGTTTGGGCAATATCTCTTGAACGGCGGATTGCTGGTTTCCGGAAATGAAGCGATCAACATGGGAAGTATGAGCCAAAGCGCCGGCACGAATTGGGCGGGCAATCTTTCCGTGTCTGGCGGCGGGAGCTATCAGTTTTCCGGAGGCGAGATCGTGAGTTCGAACGTTTCGCTCAGCACTCCAGAGGTGGAAACAATTTTTAATCAGACCGGCGGAGATCATCGCATTCTGGACTTGTTATCTCTCGATCGCCTTGTCACTTACTCACTGAGCGATGGCAGTCTCGAAGTCTCGAACATCGAAGTAAATTCAGGCGGGCAGTTGCTTGTGCAGGATGGAACGCTCACCAACTCCGGGTTGTGCACGATCAACGGCGGCCTTATTACCGTCGGAACACCGGAACTGCAACTGGGCCGGCTTTGTGTCACCGGTTCAAACACGCTCTTTCCAACGCGTCCAACCAATTCGACAATCGCCTTTTTGCCGGGCGCGGTGACCATCCGCTTCCGTGACAGCCATGAAATATCGTGGACTCCTCCGGGATTGTTTATCCGGAATTGGAATGCGACCAATGGACCGGACCATATCTTTGTCGGAAACAACGCGGAGGGATTGACTGCGTCGCAGTTGAGTTTGGTGACGTTTTCCAATCCAGGCGGGCTGCCGCCGGGAAATTATGCGGCGACAATTCTCCCAACGGGCGAACTTGTCCCTTCATCGGGCGAACCGACGCTCGGTTTCACGACACAACCGGGCAGTCTGGTTCTGTCGTGGAGCGGTTCGTATCAGCTTTATACCTCGACGAATATTGCCGGACCTTATGCTCCGATTTCTGGCGCAACCAGCCCCTACACCAATGCGTTTCCTGATCCTCAACGATTTTTCCGGTTGGAGAATCAGTGAATGGAAATTGAGAATGGCGATTTGAGTTTGAGTTCCGAAAGTTTTGCGTGACATAACTGTTTTGCCTGAACTGGCAATCAGGCCGGCTGAATGCAATTCGGAAAAATTTTTCGAGAGCTTTGTTCTCCAGACTGCCGGGTTTACAATTACGATAAACATCGAACAACAGCACACGAATAATTCGTGTCTATTCGTGTTCATTCGTGGTTTCTGTAACTGTAAAGATTCGTTGTGAAACCATACCGGATTTGGCGTCGGTTTGGAAGTTCACCCTGAATTGACATCCGACGCGCGGTGCGACACTCTGCTCCCATGGCAAAACCAGCTTTGGGCCGGGGTCTCGGCGCTCTCCTGGGCGGCGCGCCGAATGTCGGCAAACCGCCGCAGCCGTCGCCCGCACCGGCAACTTTTTCACCCGCAACGCCGCCGCCCGCTCCGGATAATCGCGAGCGCGTCCAGCGCGTTGCGCTGGGCAAAATTCGGCCATGCTCGTTTCAGCCGCGAAAAGATTTTTCCCCCGAGGCATTGCGCGAACTGGCCGATTCCATCCGGGAACAAGGCATTGTTCAGCCGTTGATTGTGCGGAATCGCGGTGATCATCTGGAATTGATCGCGGGCGAACGCCGCTGGCGCGCGGCGCAACTGGCCGGGCTGGGCGAAGTTCCGGTGATTGTTCGCGAAGCGGACGATCGCGCGGTGCTTGAACTCGCGTTGATCGAAAATCTGCAACGCGAAAATTTGAATCCGATCGAGGAGGCGCAGGGTTACTCGCAATTGATCGGGCAGTTTCAACTCACGCAGGAGGAAGTCGCGTTGAAAGTCGGCAAAAGCCGCGCGGTGGTCGCGAATTCCCTGCGTCTGCTCAAACTCGCGCCGACGCTTCAAAGTTACGTTCGCGAAGGCCGGCTTTCCGTCGGCCACGCGAAAGTGATTCTGGGTTTGACGTTGGAAAAGCAACAGCAACTCGCCGCCGAACGCGTCATCAAGGAAGCGTTGAACGTGCGTCAGACCGAAGGGCTGATCGCGAAAATGCAATCGCGCGGCGCGGATTCCGCGAAGCCGGGAACCGCCGCTTCGCTCAAACGCGACGCAAACGTGGCCGACCTGGAAAATCGGATTCGCGAGCGATTGGGAACAAAGGTCCAGTTGCGTTTTGCCGGTGGAAAAGGCGCGCTGGAAATTTCCCTTTTCAGCGACGATGATCTGGAAAGGGTTCTCCAGATCCTCGGTGTGTCGGTGGAGTAGGGGAACGGGCGGGAATTAAGGAATTAATTTGCAGGAAGGATGATTCTCAAAGTTGTCAAATACGGCGAACCGGTGTTGCGCAAAAAAGGCGCGCGCATCGAAACGGTTGATCTCGAAATCAAAAAATTGATCACGGACATGTTCGAAACCATGTACGCGCACAAAGGCATCGGCCTGGCCGCGCAACAGGTCGGCGTGCCGCTCCAGCTTACGGTGATTGACGTGCGCGGCGTCACGGACCGGCCGTCGTCGCTGGAACGGAACGGCAAGCCGGCGGACGTGGCGGAATTCATGCCGCTGGTTTTGATCAATCCGGAAGTGACGCCGGTCGGCAATCCGGTGAGCGGGCCGGAAGGCTGCCTGAGTTTTCCGGAAATTTTCGGCGAGATTGTCCGTCCCGAAACCGTGGACGTGAAGGCGTTGAACGAACACGGAAAAGAAATTCAATTTCGCTGCGGCGGTCTGCTCGCGCGCGCGGTCCAACACGAAACCGACCATTTGCACGGCATTCTTTTCATTGACCGGATGGACAGAAAAACCAAGGACGAACTCCGCGCGGAACTCGACGATTTGCAGGCGGACACAAAGGCGGAGTTGAAGAAGGTTGGTTGAATCCGGATCGGAGTTGAAACCGCTGATCTTCGCTCATTGCGGCTAATCCCGAGGAATTAAATGAAGCTCCACGGGAAATTTCTCTGTGGCCGAAAATCGCTTTCATCATCAGCGCCGATTTCGTTTCGCATCGAAAAACACGCGCCAGGTGAAATGCGTCAGGAAATAGGTATCAATAAACCTTCCGCAAATTCGAGGACAGGATGTTCAGTTCCGTTCGATACTTCGCGACGGTGCGGCGGGCGATGACGATTCCTTTTTCCTTGAGAATGTTCACCACTTCCTGATCGGAAAGCGGGCGGCTCGCGTCCTCGTTCTTGAAAATTTCCGCGATCATGTCCTTGACGCTCGTGTTGGAAAGTCCTTCGCCGCCGGAGGTTTGAATGCCCGCCGTGAAAAAATATTTCATCTCGAAAATGCCCTGCGGCGTTTCCATGTATTTGCCGGAAACCGCGCGGCTCACGGTCGTTTCATGCACGCCGACCACTTCGGCGACCTGCACCATCGTCAGCGGTTTGAGATACGCCACGCCTTTATCCATGAACTCGCGCTGGCGTTTCACGATTTCCCTGGCAATGTTCAAAATGGTCTGCTGCCGTTGATGCAGGCTTTTGATTAAAAATTTTCCCGCGCGGATTTTTTCCCGGATGTAATTGCGGACCTCGCCTGAATTTTCGCCCTGCGACATCAGGTCCTTGTACGTGTTGCTGATTCGCAGATGCGGAATGTGTTCGTTGTTGTTCGTGATGACGAAATCGTCGCCGGAGCGCTGGACAAAAACTTCCGGCACGACGTAATGCTGGTCGTCCGGCAAAAAAGCGCGGCCCGGGCGCGGTTCGAGCTTGGCGATGTTTTCCAGCGCGTCCTGCACTTCGTCCACTTCCACGCCGGTGCCGCGCGCGATTTCCGGAATGCGCCGTTTGCCGAGCGCGTCCATGAAATCGTGGATGATGCGGTATTCGAGTGTCTTTTGCTGATTGCGCCGTTCCAGTTGCAGCAACATGCACTCGCGCAAATCGCGCGCGCCGACTCCCGGCGGCTCGAAAGTCTGGATGATTTTCAGCACTTCGAGAATTTTTTCCTGCGGCAATCCGGTCGTGGTGGAAAGCTCCTCGACGGACGCCTTCAAATAGCCGTAATCGTCAATGTTGCCGACGACCATTTCGGCAATTGCCCATTGGTCCTCGGACAAATTCGCTTCGCGCACCTGTTCGAGCAGCATTTCCTGAAGCGACGTTCCGGCCACGAGCGAATCGAACATGAACTGCCGTTTTTCGTCGTCCTGCGGCGAAAGCCGCGTGGGAATGTTGCTCTGCGAAAAATAATCGCGCCATTCCTGGTCAAGCTGCACCAGCCGGTCGAACTCGACCTGAAAATCGTCCACCGGTTCGTTGGAATTTTTTTCCGTCGCGGGATCAAACGCCAGATCGGCGGGCGGCTCGGCGGGATCGGCCGTTTCGGTGATTTTTTCGTCGCGATCCGGCTCCGGTTCCAGGGTTTCTTCGAGAACGGGATTTTGTTGAAGTTCCTGTTCGACCAGCGCCTTCAATTCCAGCGTGGGCGCCTGGAGCAATGCCAGGGACTGCTGGAGCTGCGGCGCCAGCACCATGGATTGCGTGAGTCTTTGTGACAGTTGTAAACCCTGTGCCATGTCTAACAGCCATCT
>DASSNZ010000180.1:0-3123 GCA_035701135.1 Verrucomicrobiia bacterium | reverse complement strand
CTTTCGTTCAACCAGGATTTCAACGGAATACAGGATGCGCGGCAAAGGCTCGACCTCCTCAATCTCGATACGAAAAAAGGCGGAACAGACGCGCTGGCCGTTTTGCAAAAGCGCATCGCCGATCAGCCGGACGATTCCATCGCGCTGATGAAAATCGCCGAAATTTACGATCAACAGAACGATTCTGAAAAAGCCATCAACGCGTATGAGCAGGCATTGAAACAGAATCCGAAAAACGGACGCGTGATGCTCGCGCTGGCGACGTTGTATTCAAAGAATCCGCAGGATTCCGCCAAAGCATTGGAAATGGCAAAGGACGCCTATAAAGCCGCGCCGGATGATCCGGATGTCTCCTATACGTTAGGCAAACTGGTCTTCGCGAACGGCGAATATAAATACGCCGCGAGCCTTTTCCAGCAGAGCGCGCTGAAACGTTCCGATGATCCCGAAATTTCCTACGATCTCGCCCGCGCGCTTTACGACATCGGCCGCGTTTCGGACGCGGAAGATACGATGCGCAAACTCGTTCAGCCGGATGTTTCCTTCTCGCGCAAATCCCAGGCTTCGCAATTTCTGGACCTGCTCGCCATTGCGGAAAATCCCGGAAACACAGGCGCCGACGATCCGCGCATCAAACGGGCGCTTCAATCGGATCCCACCAACGCTCCGGCATTGATGGCCGTGGCGGCCATCGCGCAGGCGAAAGGCGATTCAAAAGCCGCGAGCACGGCATACGAACAGATACTCGCGCGTTATCCCGATTTCACTCCGGCGATTCGGCAACTGGCCATTTATCTCGTGGAAAATCCGGCGAACGATTCGCGGACTTACGATCTGGCGACAAAAGCGCGGCAGGCATATCCGACCGACAAGGAAATCGCCCGCACGCTTGGAATGCTTTCGTATCGCCGTGGCGATTTCCGTTCCGCAGCGCGTCTGCTGAACGAAAGTCTTCCCGCCGATTCTCCGAACGGCCAGACTTTGTATTATCTCGGCATGGCGCAATATCAGCTCAAGAACACAAAGGAAAGCAAAGCCGCCCTCACGCAGGCGCTTGGGACAAATCTGCCCGGCCAGTTGGCGACCGAAGCAAAACGTGTTCTGGCCGAGTTGAAATAATTCTTTCGCCAAACTTTTGCGTTTTCAATTGAAACGCAGAGGTGCTGAGAACGCGGAGATTCGCAGAGAAAACTTCATTAACGAACTCCGTGAACCTTTGCGTCCTCAGCGCCTGCGTTAAAAAACAATCTGAGTCCAGCCGGGCGCCGAGTCGCGCCAGGCTTTCATAATTTCCATATCCAACAAAAAGCCCGGCTTTGCAGCCGGGCTTTTTGTTTTTGAATCGTTTAATTTCGCGAGTTTTAACGACGTGATATGAAAATCCGCAGCACATACCAGAGCATCAGCGCTACCGACGCAAACAAATCCAACGCCGCGGCAACGTGACGATCTTCGGGATAGCGATGCAAAACGTTCGAGGTGTCGTAAAGAATCGCCGCGCCGGCCAGTCCAACCATCGCCACGCTGAAAAACGTCCCGAGTTGGAATCCGAAAATAATTCCGCCAACGATTAACACCAGTGCGAGAATTCCGCCCCAGAACAGCATTCCGCGCAGGAAGGAAAAATCTTTCCGCGTTATGAACGCAACGAGCGAAAGCCCGACAAACGCAAGAAACGTCACGAGCGCCGCGCTCGCGATTGCGCCCGGCGCGAATTTGTCCGCGACATAAAGCAGCGGCACAAAAATGAGCGCCTCCGCCACAACGTATCCGGCCAACGCCGCATACTGCGCAAACATGGAAGTGTTCCTGTAAGCCACGCTCCGGGCCATCCAGGAAATCACAATAAATCCGCCGAGCACGAGCAGCCACGACCCGCTGAGCATCGTTGCCGCGATTTTTTCGGCCGCGCCGGTTTTGAAAAGCAGAATTTCAATGAGAACGAACGCGGTGATTGCGCCGAACAAATGATTGTAGGTGCGCGAAATGAATCTGCCGCGCGAATTTTCATCCAGCGCAATGACCGGAGCCTGTTGCGAATAGAGTCTTATATTGTTCATAGTTTTTGTTCGAGACATTCCGAAGATCAGCACCATCCGGCAGGACGATGGCTGAACCACTTTGCCCCGCTGTTTCGGCTTTGAGTATTCGCCAACAACGCCAAAAGTCAAGTGGCGCCGGACAATCCCGCGCGGCGCGGTGCATCTGAAATTCAACAGCCCGCTGGATCGGTTGGCGCGAACAAAGAAATTTTGCAAAAATTTTTTGATTCGTTCGCCCGAAGGCGTCGTCCAACATGGACGTGAATAAAATTATCGCTCGGCTAAATCGGTGTCCGTCGGTGGAATTCGTGTCGTGTTTCCACTCTCGTCCGCGCCACCACATTTACCCTTGGAACTTTTCCAAAATCTGAGTTACGCTCGACCAAATTTGATGAATCGTTTGGCCTGGTTTTTAGTCTGTTTGATTGTTGGTCTGGGATTGCTCGCGGCGGGCCTGCTGGTTCCCATTCACTTGCGGGCGGTGGATGATCGGGTGATCGCGCGCGCGGGCGAAAAATCTCCCGGCCTTGTGGAGCGCGGAACCACGTTCGCCTTGCAAAATAACATCGGCGCGGCGCAAATGCTTCTCCTCACCGCGCGCTACGAAAAAATTCCCGATACGGAAAATCTTGGTTCCGTCATCGCCGATCTCGCGAGGAAAAATCCCGAATTGCAAATGCTTGGCGGCGATCCCTCGGGCGCGTTGAAATTGATCCAGCCTGGAAACCCGGAAACCAATCGCGGAGTCCTACCGTTCACCGAAATTATTATTCGCCGGGAAAATCGAGAAAACGTTCTCGCGGCGTTAGGCCAATCTTCGAATCCGCTCGTCCGGGAATTGCTGGATTTTCGCAACGTCACCAACACCGTTCTTTTTCCGCCGTCGCAATCCGCCTCCGGCCAGGCGCTTGACGCCGCGATTTCTATTTGCGGATTATTGGCCGAGCAACACGCGCTTTCCGGCGAACTGAATAATTCCATTTTCGCGCTCGCTCGCGACGCGAATTCCGGCGGCAATTCCGGGCCGCTGGAAAATGTTCTCATGAATTTCATGTCGCTCGGCGAGCGGATGAATTGGGGA
>DASSNZ010000179.1:0-13539 GCA_035701135.1 Verrucomicrobiia bacterium | reverse complement strand
ATATACGAGCTGATGGTCGATGTTCCAATCGAAGTAAATGCCACGCGATATTTATCGGCGGACGAACTGGAAAAATATGAAATCGCTGTGTTAATATCGCCAGATCCTACGGATTGTGCCATCAAATCCCACACGGCTTTGGGATTATCTAAAGGCACTTTAGTCAAGACTACACGGTCATTTCCAGTGTCTGCGATGTAAAAGTCTTCTTCGAGAAAACTAGCGACCGCCGCCACCGCATTCGGTTGACTTAATGGCGGCGAAAATTCGGTTGAAGTTGAACAACGAAAGGTGAATGGAATTGGGCTGGCACCATCACCTTCAGTAATCGGATCGAAACTTTGCACGCGGTTGTTTCCAGTATCAGCGACATAAATCCCGCGCGCCCCAACGCCGAGGTTAACGGCTCCCGAGAATTGGCCGAGACCGGTTCCGGTTGTTCCACTTGTTCCAATTACAGTCGATGAAATCGCCAGCACAACCCGGCTGTTTCCTGAATCCATAATATATAAATAACCACTGTCATATGTAAGGCCTTTCGGGCTGTTAAATTGTCCGGCACCGCTGCCTGGAGAGCCAAAAGCGCTCACGAAACCGCCGGTTGAATTAAAAAGTTGAATCCGATTATTTCCCGAATCCGACACTGCAATTTGTGTGCCGTCGGAAGAGATCGCAACATCGAAAGGCGCGTTAAATTCGCCATTTCCTGTCCCAGTTGTTTTATCGTTTTTACCAATATGTCCACTCGTTCCAAACGTCGTGTCCAGTTGAAATGAGGAGGTTGTCGGGTTGAATTTCAGCACCTGATTGTCACCTGTCACAGCCACATAAATATTTCCACCACTATCCACGTCCAGACCGCTCGGCGCGGTGCCAATTCCACCGAGTGACCGGATAAGATTGTTGTTAGCGTCGTATTCTGAAATGGTGGCGGTGCTCCGCGACAAAACATAGAGGTTATTTGCAGTTGAAACTTTCACGTCCACCGGATCGGTAATATTGATTACACTCTGTTGAACCGGAGGAGCCTGAACATTCACGCGCAGAGGATTTTGTTCAGTTGAATTCCACCCTCCGATGCTTGAAAACCGGCCGGTTGTCGTGACAATCGTTACAATTGGAAAATATTCGCCAGTCGGATAGGAATGCGAAACGGGATTTAGATTTCCCACAGCCTGGTCGGTCACGCCGTCGCCATTAAAATCATACAAGGCCTGTAAAAATGTGCCTGGGGCGCTGGATTGTGTTTGAAATGTGACACTAAGCGGCGCAAAGCCCGCCACAACTGTTGCGGTAAGCTGGATAGGGTCAACCGGAGTTGCTCCTCCTGTAACTGAAATCGCCGCGTTTGCGGAATTTCCAGCGAAGTCTTCGATCGTGGCAGTAATCGTGTTAGCGCCGACCATTAAAGGGACATTTCGCGCTTCAAACGTATTAACGCCGATAAAAGCAGGTATTCCGTTTACAGTTATTCGTTTAAGTGAGTTTTCAGTGAACGTGCCGGTAACATTCATCCGGGTGGTATCGAATGAGGAGTTATTCGCCGGAGATGTAATTGAAATGGCTGGTACAATTGAGTCGAGATAAAGATTTACCTGCTGCCATGTTTGATGCGCGTTCGCCGGCAATCCACGCAAGCCGATATAAACAGTGTGCAAACCCTGAACGGAACCGAGATTCACTGAAGGCGATGAGCTATAGGTGTCCCACGTCGCCGAAGCATAATTCGGATCGTCCACAAGTACTGCCATTTTGGAAGGAACCCCGGCGGTAACGTGGAGATTTAGTTGCACCTGGCTCGCAGTTGCATAAACACTCGGAGCTTCGATTGAGAATTGAATCGTGTTTGGGTCCGTGCCAGCGGTGAACTCGGCCAGGTTGTTGATGCCGTCCCCATCATAATCTCCGGATGCGGTTTGGCTAAAGCTACCAAAGTTCTTCCATTCCCACCCGTCCGGCAATCCATCGCCGTCCGTGTCGGAATTGACGGGACTACTCCCGTTCTCATACTCCTGGAGATTGGGCAAACCATCTCCGTCGTAATCCCCGGTCGCGGTCTGGCTAAGATTGCCAAAGTTCTCCCATTCCCACGCATCAGGCAGGCCATCATAATCGAAATCTTCATTCACCGGATAATGGTAGCCCAGGTCAGGTGTGTCAGTATCAGCGTAATTGCCATCCTGTGGTGCATAAGTAGTCATAGCGCGTATGGCAGTCAGCAAATCGGCGTTAATTGCCGTCGTTCCGACATTTCGATAGGGGCTGGTTGCGGCCAGATAGCTGTTCGCGCCGTCCGGCCCGGTTGCGTACGTTGCCGGGTCATTATTAAATAAACAGTTTATCTGGCTCAACGAGACAGCCCCCGAACCGGTCACGTTGTTCACGTTATGCGTCGTGACGTTTTGGGCATCCACCAAATAAGGGGTTCCACTGCAATTGTAAGGATTGCAACCAAAAGCCGTATCTACATTCTCAAATAGAACATTGTAAGCATTGATTTGCGTGCCGCTGGCCTGACCCCAGGCACCGATTCTGTCATGAAGAAATCGGCAATTCCGAATCGTTTGAATTCCCCACGCGGGAATGATCCCTGAATCCGCATATCGAATCTCCAGATCATGAAAATCCATATTGCCTCCGGCATCCATACCGATAGCAACGTATGGATAATAGCCAGTGGGTGTGCCTGTGCTTTCTGGAGGGTTTTCTCCAACAGAGTTGTCGTCCACCGCGGTCAGGATGGCAGAGTGCTCTGGCGTCGTCTGGCATACGACTGAGCCATACGCATCAATCATTGCTCCGCGCGCAAACTTAATAATTGCTCCGCCCTCTATAGTGGTTGTACCACTGAAAGAGGCCGGCCCGCTGATGTAGTAGGTATTTCCAGGCAAAAATGTGGCGTCTGAATACCAGGAAGAGCTTACATCAATGATGTAATCCAGCACGTAGCCCGGCCTGGTCAGAGCGTCTGCTTTTGCAATCTGCATCATCTCGCGATTTACTTTTGCCACAGGCACTGGCGGCAAATACCGCTCTTTTAACGCGACATTTTTTTCTTGCTGTGATGTCGAGGATAAATCCTTCGGCAAAGTTTGCAGTTCGTCTTTCATTTCAGGCATCGCCACCGCTTCCACCAGAAATTGCCGGTCATCCAGTCGCAGCCATTGTTTGGCAACAGCAATGTCCGGGGTCTGCGAAGAGGTTCCGTTGCCCACAACAAACGCTTTGCCTCTGCCAAATATCATCGCTCCAAAGTCCAAGTTGTCATCCTCAGAATCCGTTCCATCTCTTTGCCGAATTGTTCTGGCGTTTTTCTTCGGCTGCGGAGGATTAAAGAATTCGGTGAGTACCTGCAACTTCGTTGTTTGCGGATTCAATCCATATTCTTCCGGTTCGGGCGGTTGTTCGCGCAGAATAATGTCCTGCTCGAAACTCCCTTTCTTCCATGTGTAACGCACGTCGGCTTTGAAACCCGTGAAGGCGTCGGCATACAGCACCTGATTGCTGTTCACAATTTGACCGATTGAATCCTTGATTTCGGCAATCAACACGCTGTTGCCGGTTGCCCTATCGAAGTAGCTCAATCCCAGAACGTGGCTTCTCAACCGCTTGCCGTCGGGCGTTTGAATGTCAATGGCTCCGGCAGTATTGATGTTATTGGCAAAAATCACTTTGTGTTGTCCCTGTCTGGCAATCGCTCCACCGGGATATTGCTCGATAATTTCCTTGCTTGGAATCCATTTTCCGCTTTGATCCTGATAATTCAAACCACTGGCCAATTCCGTGTATTTGTGGACGTGTGGAACCAGCACGCCGTTGGGACCAGTCTCGTATTCCGTGCGTTCCCATACGTTATTACGCGGCCCTCGCTCTGTAATGGTATAGGCCCTGCCTTTGTCGGAAACCACCGCACCTGGTGAAACATTCTGCCCGAAGATTCTGATGGCGAATATTGTTGATATGCCAGCAATCAAGCCAAATTTTTTCATAGAATTGGGAAACATGAGGAATCCTTCCGCGAGAAGTAGCAGTGTTATTTCAATTATGGAAACTTTGCGCCCGGACCTTGAGACCACATGGATACAACTTTGGCGAGAGCTTTTTACATATGGGCATCCGCTTGTATTGTTGCGCTTGCTCCACATGATTACAGTTCAATTGAAATTGTATTCTTGTCCTGTCGGACTACGTATTTCAACGGAACGCGTCTTTTCTACTATCGAGCAGCCTTTTTAGTCAATAGTTTTTCCTTGAAAACGAGGTGCAAACCCCGTTTTCCTCACCCAACACTCTTGCGTTGCTTCCAATTTGCTTTCAGAGTGGGCAGTCGAAATGCAGTCGTTACTGGACAAAATCGAAGCGAATGCCGCAACCCGGCTGGAACTGCCGCCGGGCCGAATGCCCGCGCAGGAACTGGCGCGTTACAAAGGTTTTCTCAAGGTCGAAACGCATCGCCTGAAATTGCTGCATCGTTCCGGCGCGCGCGGACGCGAGGTTTGCAACGCGCGTGCCGCGATTCTCGACGTTCTTTTGCGCCATCTCTGGGACGCGGCGAAAAGTAATTTAAGCGAACAGGCGCGAAAGGAATTTCCGCCGCTCGCGCTCGTCGCGATTGGCGGTTACGGGCGCGCGGAGTTGAATCCGTTCAGCGACATTGATTTCATGTTTCTGCACAACGGCCAGGCGGTCGCGGGAAGCAAGCCATTGCCGCATTTGGCGAAATTGATTGATGGAATTCTTTATCCGCTTTGGGACATCGGATTGAAAATCGGCCATTCGGTGCGAAGCATTGAAGATTGCGTGAAAATCGCGAACAGCGATATGCAATCCAAAACGTCGCTCATCGAAGCGCGATTGATCACCGGTGATGAAAAGCTGTTCGACAAGTTTGAAAAAACAATTGCCGCGAAATGCGTGAAAGGATTCGAGGAGAAATACATCGCGATGCGTCTGGACGATCAGGCCGCGCGGCGCGCCAAATTCGGCAACTCGGCGTCCATGCAGGAGCCTAACATCAAGAATGGCTGCGGCGGATTGCGCGATTATCAAAATTTGCTGTGGATGACGTTTTTTAAATACGGCACGCGGTCGCTGCGCGATCTCGAACAGCAGGAATTCGTCAGCGGTTCCGAACGCAAACAACTCGAAGCCGCGTACGATTT
The DNA here is from genome assembly GCA_035701135.1 of Verrucomicrobiia bacterium. Lineage (GTDB taxonomy): Bacteria > Verrucomicrobiota > Verrucomicrobiia > Limisphaerales > DASXHY01 > DASXHY01. The sequence goes on along the minus strand of DASSNZ010000179.1, from coordinate 8,377 downwards.
TCTTTTGCGCGTCCGCACGGAAATGCACTACGAAACCAATCGCGCGGCGGATGTTCTCGGGAAAAATCTCCAGCCCGCGGTCGCGCACAATCTGGGTTACGCCGAGCGTTCTCCGAGCCGGCGAATCGAAAAATTCATGCGCGATTTCTACACGCATTCGCGGAATATCTATCTCATCACGCGAACGCTCGAACAGCGGATGGCGCTGGTGCCGCGCGCGAGAAAAATTCCGGGATTGTCGTCGTTGACGGCGCTGATTCCCGGCAAGCGCAAAAGCGCGCCGCTCGAGCCGGTGGACGGATTTACGTTTGAAAACGGGGAAATTCACGCCACGTCGAAACGCGTTTTTCGGGAATCGCCGCGGCGTTTGATGCGCGTGTTTCTTTACGCGCAACAGCGCGGACTTCGGTTGAATCCCGATCTCGCGCAGATGATCCGGAATCAGAATTCTCTTGCGACGCGCGAATTCGCAAATGACGAACACGTGCGTGAAACATTCCTGACGATTCTGAATCAGCGCGGAAACGTCGCGCCGATTCTCCGCGCCATGCACGAAGTGGGTCTGCTTGGAAAATACATTCCGGAATTCGGCAGGCTCACATGCCTTGTGCAGCACGAGTTTTATCATCAATACACGGCGGACGAACACACGTTGATGTGTTTGGAACAGCTTGATCGAATCTGGGAATCGCGCGTTCCGCCTTACGCGGCTTACGCGCCGTTGTTTCAACATCTTGAAAGGCCGTATTTGTTGTATCTCGCGCTGCTGTTGCACGACACCGGGAAAGCGAACGGGCACGGAAAACATTCCGAAACCGGCGCGGAAAACGCAACGCGCGTGGCCAAACGACTGAATCTCGACGCGTCCGCCGCGAGCACATTACGCCGGGTGATTGAACATCATTTGCTCATGGCCGGCGTTTCGCAGCGTCGCGATCTGGACGATCCGATGGTCATCCGCAATTTCGCGAGGCAGATTCAAAATCCCGAAACGCTCACGCTGCTGACCATTTTAACTTTTGCCGATTCGCAGGCGACGAGCGACAAATTGTGGAACGGATTCAAGGATTCGCTGCTCTGGACGTTGTATGACAAAACGATGCAGCAACTGACCGGAGGAACGGAATTTCTGCGCGCCGAGGAAAAACATCGCGAGTCGTTGATGGGCCAGGTCCGTCAGTTGATGGGAGCGCAATTGAGCGATGAGGAACTGGAGGCGCATTTTGAAACGTTGCCCGCGCGCTATTTTCAAATTCACACGGCGCGGGAAGTTTTGGAGGACATTGTCATGGCGCATCGCTTCATGCGCCTGCAGGTTTCCGAAAATGAAAGTCCCTTGTCGCCGGTGGTGAACTGGCGCAACGAGCCGGACCGCGGTTTCACCGCGATGAAAATCTGCACGTGGGACCGCGCGGGATTGTTCGGGAAAATCGCCGGCGCGTTGAGCGCGTCCGGATTGAATATTTTGAGCGCGCAAATTTTCACGCGCGGCGATGGCATTGTGCTCGACACGTTTTTTGTGACGGACGCGAAAACCGGCGCGCTGGCCGGGCGCGAACAGCGCGAGGATTTCGAGAGATTGCTGGACCGCGTTCTCACGCAAGGCGAAGAAAATCTGCCCGCGCTCATTTCGCGCCGGAAAATTACCCGGCCCATGTATCAGGCTTATATCGGCGAACGCATTCCGACCGAAGTCAGATTCGACAATGAATCCTCCGAGACGCGAACGGTGATTGAAATTGAAACGGAAGATCGCGTGGGACTTTTGTATGCGATTTCCCGCGCGTTCAGCGAATTGGCGCTGGACGTTTCCGCCGCGAAAATTTTGACGGAAAAAGGCGCCGCGATTGACACATTTTATGTTCGCGAACTGGACGGCGGAAAAGTGCTTGCCGAGTCGCGCCAAAAGGGAATTGAGCGCAAATTGCGCCAAAGCATTCAATCGCTCGATAATATTGAAACAACGGCGGCTTCGGTCAAAAACGCGCCGTCGGCCGCGTGAAATTCACATTCAGTTTTTCAGATTTATTCCGATTCGATGTTCAGTGTTCGATGTTCAGTGTTCGATGTTCCAGGTTCCAAATCTCGCGCGCTCGACTTGGTCGGGAATTTTTTTTAGCCTCGTCGCGTGAAGCTGCTTTTCATCGGAGACATTGTGGGGCAACCGGGCCGTCGCGCGGTCAGGGAACTCGTGCCGAAATTGCGGGTCGCGCGCGGAATTGATTTTGTCATCGCGAACGGAGAAAACTCGGCGGGCGGCTCCGGCATCACGCCGAAAACCGCCGAGGAAATTTTTTCCGCGGGCGTGGATGTCATCACGAGCGGCGATCATTTGTGGGACCAAAAGGAAGTGATGGAACTGCTGCAAAATGAAGCGCGATTTCTCCGGCCACTGAATTATCCGCCCGGAACGGCGGGGCGGGGGAGCGGCGTTTTTCAAGTAGGTCCAAAGTCCAAAGTCCAAAGTCCAAAGTCTGAGGTGGAAAGGTTCGTTTCAATTGCCGTGCTGAATGTGCAAGGACGGACGTTTATGCCGCCATTGGAAAATCCTTTTCTGATGGCAAGATCGGAAATTGAACGGCTTCGCCAGCAGACAAAAATTATTTTCGTGGACATTCATGCCGAGGCGACTTCGGAAAAAATCGCCATCGCGCGGATGTTGGACGGCCGGGCGAGCGCGGTGATCGGAACGCATACGCATGTGCAAACCGCCGACGAACATATTTTTCCCGGCGGCACGGCGTATTTGAGTGACGCGGGATTTACCGGTCCGCACGAAAGCGTGCTGGGCCGCGAAATCGCGCCGGTGATTCAGCGTTTTCTGACGAACATGCCACAGCGTTTTGAAGTCGCGAAAGAGCGCGTGATGTTGCAGGGCGCGTTGATCGAAATTGATGAAACCACCGGAAAGGCGACGGGAATTCAACGCGTGGCGGAAGCGATTTAAATTTTTTTCGGAAAACAAAATCCGTTTCCGCGAAAAAATTTTCAGCCGGGATGGTCCGATAAATCCGCGATGTTTTCCCATTCGCTCATTCCTTCGCTCCAATAAAGCGCGTCCGGTCCGATTGATCCCAGCCGCAACATCCCTTGCACTTGCGAAAGCGTGAACGGCCCGCGCTGTTCGCCTTCGACATGCAGAAAAATGCTCGGCGTTTCAAGCGGTGAAATTTCGCCGGTCGCGATTTCAGGCGAGTCGTCCACGACGGTTCCGGGCGCATTCGCCATCGCGGAAGATGAACGGAGGCGAACGCGAATGGGAGCGCGCGTTCTCGCAATAGCCACAGGGACGGGACTTGCGGCGGGTTCGGGAATCATTTCGGCTATTTTCGTGGAGCGCGAAAGGAATTTGTGAATTCCAATCATGGCGATTCCGGCCAGCAATCCGCCGACGTGCGCGCCGAAAGCCACGCCGCCGCCGTGATGATGAGAGAAAATGCCGATCAACATGGAAATCAGGTCTTTTAAAAACCAGAAACCGATGGCGATCCACGCCGGCAATTCAAACTCGCCGGCCCGCACGAAAACAAAGAGCCAGAAGAGATATTTGAAATCAATTTTCGCGTCGGCGCGCAGGAGCAGGTACATTCCCATGCACGCGCTGATCGCGCCGGACGCTCCGCCCATCGGAATTTCCGACGCGAAATGTTCCGGTGAAAAGGCGATGTAGGCGAGCGCGGCAAACAGTCCGCCTGACAAATACATGATCGTGAATCGCGCGCGGCCAATCATGTCCTCCACGCAACAGCCGAACAGGAAAAGAAAAAGCATGTTGCCGACCAGATGCAGGATTCCTCCGTGGACAAAGACCGAAGTGATGAAGGTCCACCAGTGCGATTCAGCCGGAATGAGCCAGAGATTTTCCATGACCCAGAAGTTCGATTCGCCGCCGGTGCGAATTGAGGCAATCAGCGTGACGAGAAAAACCAGTGTGTTCAGGCCGATGAGAGAAAGCGTGACAATCGGAAGCCTTTCGGTCCGGTAGTTCATTCCGACTGGCACTGCGATAAACATCGGATGACCTTTCGCCGCGAGTTCAATTCAAAACCATCGGCAAGTCAAGCGGCATCCGGCGCGAAAAATTTCGATCGGCAATTTTTCAACGGCCCGCGGGCGGGACGAATAGTTGCAGTGCGAAAAGAGCCAGCAAAATCAACGCGATCATCGCGCAAACGCGGCCCGCGAGATTTCCCCGCCTGAATGCCGAGATTGCGAATATGAGGCTGACGCCAATCCAGACCGCAAGGACGGTCAGGATGAAAAGCCACGCAGGTTTGAATTCCAAATTCCGAAGAGGCGCGTGGATGAGAAACAAATATCCACCCGCCAGCCAGACAATCGAAAACAAACCGGAAAGGCTCCCCCGTTTTTGAAATTTCGCATTCACCAACGGTCAGGCAGATCCGCGGCGGGACACGGATTTTTTTAAGTTCGATTCGGTTTTGCTGCTCTCGTTTTTTCCGCGCATCGTTATTCAATTCGCGTAGCCGCGTTCCTTCAGCCAGAGAATGCAATCGCGCGTCCACGGCAGCATTTTGTCCAGGTTGGCCGGCGTGTATTGGCGGATTCCCAGGCCCATGCCGTGCGGGCCTTTTTCAAAGATGTGCAATTCAAAAGGAATGCCTTTGGCGCGAAGCGATTCCGCGAACATCATGCTGTTTTCCACAGGAACAGTTTTGTCCTCGTCGGTGGCCCAGATGAAACACGGCGGCGTGTCTTTTTTGACATTCAATTCGTTGGAAAGCGCATGAATCAATCCCGGCGATGGATTCGCGCCGAGCAAATTTTTCTTTGATCCGTGATGCGTGAATTTTCCCATTGTGATGACCGCGTAACAGAGGATTCCGAGATCGGGGCGGGAACTTTGCCGTTCGATAACGTCCGTCGCGTTCGTGTCGCCCGCGTCAAAATGCGTCAGCAACGTGGACGCGAGATGTCCGCCCGCGGACGAGCCGATAATGCCGATTCGATGCGGATCAATGTTCCACGCGGCGGCGTTTGCGCGGACGGTGCGAATGGCGCGCGCCGCGTCCTGCAACATTGCGGGATGATGATATTCCGGGCCGAGGCGATATTTCAGAACGAACGCGGCGATGCCGTGATCGGCGAGCCACAACGCGTATCCTTTTCCCTCGTGTTCCGCCAGATGCTGGTAACCGCCGCCGGGACAAACCACGAACGCCGCGCCGGTGGCTTTGCCTTCGCGCGGAAAAAACGGCGTGAGCGTGGGAATATCTTTATCATTTTTGCCTAACGCGCCCGGCGCGCCGTTCGGCCAGAGCGGAAACGAATTGGTGGGTTGAGCTTTCACGGTGAGGAGAATTCCAAAAACTGCAAACGCGGCAATGAAGGTTTTCATTTCCGAGAACATAACCAAATGACCGGGATCGTGGAAGATTTTTTCGATTTGCGAAAACGTTGGAAACGCGATGCAAAAATTTCGTTGTCGGGATTTTTTGAAACGACTTCCATACGCGCGTGAATGAAACGTCATTGACGCTTGCGCGGAGTTTTTAGAATCTCCGCACATGCCAGCCAACAACAAGCCGATTGCCATCACCTCGGTTTCGACCGAGAAACGCATTTTCAAACCCGCCGCTGAATTTTCCAAACGCGCCCACGTCAAATCGCTCGCGCAATATCGCAAGCTCTACAACGAATCCATCCGGTCGCCGGAAAAATTCTGGAGCGCGCAGGCGAAAAACGAACTCGTCTGGTTCAAACCGTGGAAAAAAACGCTCGTGTGGAAAGCGCCGTTTGCAAAATGGTTCGCCGGCGGGCAACTCAATGTCAGTTCCAATTGCCTGGATCGCTGGCTCGGAACTTCGCACGCGAACAAAGCCGCGCTGATCTGGGAAGGCGAACCCGCCGCGCCCGGAAAACCCGGCGAGGAACGCACGTTCACCTACAAACAATTGCATCACGAGGTTTGTCTGTTCGCGAATGTGCTCAAGCGCAACGGAATCAAAAAAGGCGATCGCGTGATTATTTATCTGCCGATGATTCCCGAAGCCGCCATCGCGATGCTTGCCTGCGCGCGGATCGGCGCGGTGCATTCGGTGGTTTTCGGCGGATTCAGCGCGCAATCGGTCGCGGACCGGATTTCGGATTGCCAGGCGAAACTGGTGATTACGGCCGACGGCGGATTTCGTCGCGGCGCAATTGTGCCGTTGAAAAAAAATGTGGACGACGCACTGGTGTTGAAAAACGCGCAAGGCGAATTGCTTTCAAAAACCGTGGAGCGCGTCATCGTGGTGCGCCGCGCCGGAAACGAAATCGCTTTTCAATCCGGCCGCGATTTGTGGTGGCACGAGGAAATCGCGCGGGTGGACGCGCATTGTCCGGCGGAAAAAATGGACGCCGAAGCGCCGTTTTTCATTCTTTACACGAGCGGTTCGACCGGAAAACCCAAAGGCATTCTGCACACGACCGCCGGGTATTTGCTGTATTCAAAAATGACGACCCGATACGTTTTCGATCTGCGCGACGAAGATGTTTATTGGTGCACCGCCGATGTCGGCTGGGTGACGGGCCACAGTTACGTCGTTTATGGACCGCTTGCGAATGGCGCGACGAGTTTCATGTACGAAGGCGCGCCGAATTTCCCCGAGCCGGATCGCTTCTGGAGCATCGTGGAAAAATACGGCGTGACGGTTCTTTACACCGCGCCGACGGCGATTCGCGCGTTTATGAAGTGGGGAACGGACTGGCCGAAGAAACACGATTTGAGTTCGCTGCGATTGCTCGGAAGCGTCGGTGAACCGATCAATCCCGAGGCGTGGATGTGGTATCGCGAAGTGATCGGCGCGAAACGTTGTCCGATTGTGGACACCTGGTGGCAGACGGAAACCGGCGGAATCATGATTACGCCGTTGCCGGGCGCGACGCCGACGAAACCGGGGTCCGCGACGCTGCCGTTTTTCGGAATCGTTCCGGAAGTGGTGGATGAAAAAGGAAATGCGGTTCCGAAAAATTCCGGCGGCAAACTCGTCATTCGCAAACCGTGGCCGGGAATGTTGCGCGGCATCTGGGGCGATGAGAAACGTTACCGCGAGGTTTATTGGAGCGAAATTCCCGGAAGTTATTTTACCGGGGACGGTTGCCGCCAGGACAAGGACGGATATTTCTGGATCGTCGGACGGATTGACGACGTGCTGAATGTCGCGGGTCACCGCATCGGCACGGCGGAAGTGGAAAGCGCGATTGTGAGCCATCCGAAAATCGCCGAAGCCGCCGTCGTCGGACGGGCGGACGATCTGAAAGGCCAGGCGCTCGTGGCGTTTGTGACGGTAAAAGGAAATGTGAAACCGGATGCGAATCTGCGCGAGGAATTGCGCCAGCACGTCGCGAAGGAAATCGGCGCGGTGGCAAAACCGGACGACGTGCGTTTCGCGGAAGCGTTGCCGAAAACGCGTTCGGGAAAAATCATGCGCCGTCTGCTGAAAGAAGTCGCGGCCGGAAAAGAAATCAAAGGCGACGTCACAACGCTGGAGGACTTCACCGTGCTGGCGAAATTGAGCGCGGCGGAAGAATGAGCCGGACAGCGGCGCGCGTCTCTCCGCCGCCGTTTTCGGATTTGCGCTACCAAATCTTCGCGCGCTGATCGGGCGAACGCCACATCGGATCGCCGGGTTTGATTCCAAATGCCTTGTAAAAAGCCGGCTCGTTCACGAGCGGTCCAATCGCGCGAAATTGTCCGGGCGAATGCGGATCCACGGTCACGAGCCGGGCGGCTTCGGCGGGCCGGATGTTCGTTCGCCAGATTTGCGCGAACGAAATGAAAAACCGCTGCTCGGGAGTGAATCCGTCAATCTTCTTCCGTTGCGACGGATCTTTTTTCAGCGCGCGCTGCAATGCGTCGTAGGCGATTGTGGCGCCGCCCAAATCCGCGATGTTTTCACCGAGCGTCAGCTTTCCGTTCACGTGAACTCCCGGCAACGGCTCGAACGCGTTGTATTCCTCGACGACTTTTTGCGCGCGCGCCTCGAACGCTTTGGCATCGGCTTCCGTCCACCAGTCGTTGAGATTTCCGTCCGCGTCGAATTTCCGGCCTTCGTCGTCGTAGCCGTGCGTGATTTCATGTCCGATCACCATGCCGATCGCGCCGTAATTCACCGCGTCATCCATGGTCACATCAAAGAACGGCGGTTGAAGAATTCCGGCGGGAAAAACGATTTCGTTTTGCAGCGGATTGAAATACGCGTTCACCGTTTCCGGCGTCATGTGCCATTCCGATTTATCCACCGGCCGGCCGAGGCGAATGCGTTCGCGATGCGTTTCAAACACGGCGGCGCGGCGCACATTTCCGAGATAATCGTCGCGCCGGATTTCAATGGCGGAATAATCGCGGAACTTTTCCGGATAACCGATCTTCTGC
>DASSNZ010000178.1:0-7236 GCA_035701135.1 Verrucomicrobiia bacterium | reverse complement strand
GTTTTGAAAAGCTGCGAATAACCGATATTCAATTATTCGCGGCGGGATGAGTCGGAGTTCGAAATTCCTTTCGGGTTTCGTAATTCAGCCGGTTCGGATTTTGCGCGAGCGCGTTGGCGAGGTTTTTGCGTGTTGGTTGGGGAAATGCCGGGAATTCTTTTTCACCAATTTCATTCATTTTTGGCTAAAGTTTGGACGGCGGCTGCCGATACTAAGGTGCGGGGTAAATCCATTGTTGAATGGGACACAGTATGGAAATTAACACAAATATCAGCGCGGGCGTTGTGAATGGAGCGATGGCTTCACGGCGCGCCGCTGTTCTCAAGCCGAGATCGGATCGGGTCACGTTTGATGACTCCGCCGCGCTGAACAGTTCGCTGGAAAATGTCCCGGACACCCGCCCGGCGGCCGTGCAACGCGCCCGGGATTTGATTGGTGACGTGGCGTATCCTCCGGAGGATACCATTCGAAAGCTCTCGCATCTCCTGGCCATCAAGCTGGATTCCTGAAAAGTTGGTTTGCAGAAAATGAGTTTTATGACCCGACGCGAGCATCCGTGGCTGTCCTACAAAAAAATCGCAACCCAGACCGCTTCGCCCGGCCAGCTTGTGCTGATGCTGTACGAAGGCGCGGTCGGTTTTCTTGAAAAAAGTTTGCGCGGATTTCACCACGACGATCCGTTGGAATTCAACCGCACGATCAACAACAATGTCCTTCGCGCGCAGGCCATCATCAGCGAGATGAATTATTCCCTGAACATGGAACGCGGCGGCGAACTCGCGCTTCATTTCCGGCGTTTGTACGATTACATGGACGACCGGTTGCGCGAGGCGAATGTAAAAAAACAGAAAGAGCCGATTATCGAAGTCATCGGTCGTCTTCAGGTGCTGCGCGACAGTTGGGCGGAAATGTTGCGTCAGCGTCCAGAGCAAATCGGCGCGGAAAATTCCGGCGAAGGATTGGAATCGGCCGTTGCCTGAAATGAACGCGCGCGGACAAATCGCGGAACTTCTGGATGAATGGAGCCGGCTCACCCAGGCCGAGTCCGACGCGATTCAATCCGCTTCCTGGCCGGACCTTCAAAAAATCCAGATCGCGAAATCAAATCTTCAGCCGCAAATCACGGGCGCGATGCAGACTGGTTTGCGGGAACAAAACGCGCGGCAATTCCGCGTGGAATTTGAAAAACTGATTGCGTTGGAATCGCGCAACCAGGAATTGCTGGCCGGGCAGGTGGAGAAGGCGAGGCTGGCAAAAACTTCGTTGCAAAAAGCTTCGCAAAATCTGCGTCGTGTTCACCACGCCTACGCGCGAAAACCGGAAGCCGCCTGGCATTCGTATTCCTGAGTCGGGCGGAAAACAAAACCGCACGGGTGAGTGTCGCTCCCCGGACTTGATTTTCAATTTCGTTAATGCGATTTTCGCATCGCAAGCACAATCGTGATTTATCCTAACACTTTGAATGAAATCCAATCCATTTCCTCTCATCGGTTCATTTCCGAAAATCGGCATTCGCCCGACGATTGACGGGCGGCGCAAGGGCGTTCGCGAATCGCTCGAAAATCAGGTCATGGCCATGGCGAAAAACGCGGCGAAATTTCTCTCCGCCAATTTGCGTTATCCGAATGGCGCGGCGGTCGAATGCGTGATTGCGGATTCCTGCATCGGCGGCGTTGCGGAAGCCGCGGCGTGCGCCGAGAAATTTCGCCGCGAAGGCGTCGGGCTTTCGCTCACGGTAACGCCATGCTGGTGTTATGGCAGCGAAACGATGGACATGGATCCGCTTCTGCCCAAAGCGATCTGGGGATTCAACGGAACCGAGCGGCCCGGCGCGGTTTATCTCGCCGCCGCGTTGGCGGGGCACAACATGAAGGGACTTCCCGCGTTCGGCATTTACGGTCGCGACGTCCAGGATTCCGGCGATTCGGAAATTCCATCCGACGTTCAGGAAAAATTATTGCGCTTTGCCCGCGCGGGTCTCGCCGTGGCGGTTATGCGCGGAAAAAGTTATTTGTCGCTGGGCGGAGTTTCCATGGGAATCGCCGGTTCCATCGTTGAACAATCGTTTTTTCAGGATTACCTCGGGATGCGCGTGGAATCGGTGGACATGACGGAACTTGTCCGGCGCATCGAGGAAAAAATTTACGACGAACGCGAATTCGAAAGGGCATATTCGTGGACGCGAAAAAATTGCAAGGAAGGAAAAGACTGGAATCCGCCGAAGCGCCGCCGCGATTCCAGCCGCAAAGATCGCGAATGGGAAATGGTCGTAAAAATGACGATGATCGCGCGCGATCTGATGATTGGAAATCCACGGCTCGCGGAACTCGGATTCGCTGAGGAAGCGATGGGACACAACGCCATTGCCGGCGGATTTCAGGGACAGCGCCATTGGACGGATCATTTTCCGAACGGCGATTTCATGGAGGCGATGCTGTGTTCGTCATTCGATTGGAACGGCATTCGCGCGCCGATGATTTTTGCGACGGAAAACGATTGCCTCAACGGCGCGTGCATGTTGTCCGGATATTTGCTCACGAACACGGCGCAAATTTTTGCCGACGTCCGAACTTATTGGAGTCCGGATGCGATCCGGCGTGTGACAGGAAAAAAGCCCGGCGGAAAACTCGCGGGCGGATTGTTGCATTTGATCAATTCCGGCGCGGCGACGCTGGACGGGACCGGACAGCAATCGCGGAATGGAAAACCCGCGATGAAACCGTTCTGGGAAATCACCGAAGCCGAAGCCGCGAAATGCCTTTCCGCGACAAGCTGGCCGGCGGCGGTTTATGAATACTTTCGCGGCGGCGGTTTTTCGTCGTGTTATTTGTCGCGCGGCGGAATGCCGATGACGATGTGCCGCATCAGTCTGGTGAAAGGCCTCGGGCCGGCATTGCAAATCGCCGAAGGCTGGTCGGCGGATTTGCCCGCGCCGGTTCACAAAAAATTGGATGAACGGACGAATCCTTCGTGGCCGACGACGTGGTTTGTTCCTGACATAACCGGACGCGGCGCGTTTCGGGATGTTTACACCGTAATGAATAACTGGAGCGCAAACCACGGTTCGATCAGTTACGGGCACATCGGCGCGGACCTGATTTCGCTCGCGGCGATGCTGCGGATCCCGGTGGCGATGCACAATGTGGCGGAGGAAAAAGTATTTCGTCCGAGCTCGTGGAATCTGTTCGGCGCCGGAGAATTGGAAAGCGCGGATTACCGGGCGTGCGCGAACTTTGGTCCGATCTACGGATGAATGGGTAATCCGAAAACCGAAAACCGAAAACCGAAGTCCGAAATTCGAAACAGGAACAATCAAATAACGAGCGCGCGGCCCGCGCGCCATCCTCATCACTTCGCGCCCTGATCAATCCACGCTCGGATTAGGGCGACCTGTTTTTTTGTGAGCGGTTTGATGTCGTATTTGTTGTCCGTCGGCGGCATCCAATCTTCGTCGTCGCCAATTTGCCCGACGTTTTGGACGAGCACGCTTTTGGCGCTGTTTCCAGGCTCGACGACTTTTCCGTCGCGTCCGCCTTTCAGAATTCCCTCGAGGCTGTCCAGGTGCAGCCGGCCTTTCGGTTTTTTTCCGCTGTGACATTTCACGCAGGACGCGTCAAAAATCGGTTTGATGTCTTTTTCGTAAGTGACATTTTTTTGGGCGGACGGAGGCGGAAGTTTGCTCAGGTCCAGATCTTTGGAAAATGCTCCAACGGAAATTCCGGCGGACGCGACGACTGCGAACGTTGTTTTCAGATTCATGATTTTATTTCGGCCCATTTTTATTCAAGACGGTTCAGCGGAGCAAATGTTTCAAAATTCCTCGGGCGAATTTTACAAATTTCGCTCCAAATTATAGATGCGCGAAAACGCAATTCGCGTTTTTTTATTTGCGATGATTCAGTTGGATTTACGTGAAAACGGAAAAAGCGAAACGCATCTGATGCCGGGAATGGATTCCGAGCGCCGGAATTTTTTGGAAACCTTTGTGCTTGCATCGCCTTTCGCATTGACCTTTTATAGCGCCGAGAATTGAGGCAATTATGACGACCTACTCAATCTGCCCGGCTCCGCGGCAAACCCTCTCACCCACGCGATTCCCATGACAACATTTCTGGTTTATCTTTTTTGCCTCGTCGTGGGATTTGTTTTTGTTCTCGTTTCCGCCATTTTCGGTCATGTCCTGGGAGGCCACGCTCATGTGGACGGCAGCGGCGGCCACGCGGAAGCCGGCGGCGACAACAGCGATTCTCCCGGCGTTTCTTTTTTCAGCCCGATCATCATGGCGGCTTTTGTGACGGCGTTCGGCGCGTTCGGAATGATTTTTTCACAGTTCGAGCCGACACAGCGCCCGCCGATCAGTGCTCCGCTGGCGGTGCTGGGCGCGTTTGTCATCGCATACATTCTGGTATTTACGTTGCGGAAAATCATGGGCGCGGCGGATTGCTCCAGCGAATCGCAGGTCGCGACTCTGGTTGGCCATGTGGCCACGGTGATCAGCCCCATTCCCGACGGCGGCGTGGGCGAAATCGCCTACGTGCAGGCCGGAACGCGGTACACCGCTCCGGCGCGAAATGAAACCGGAAAATCCATCGCGAACGGTCAGACGGTCACCATTACGCGCGTGATCGGACCGCAATTTTACGTTTCCATTCTTTTAACCTCTCCAACCGAAAAAATACCCTGACAACCAACAATGAACTTCCACCCCATACTCGCATCCATTTTAACCGGACCCATCGTCATCATCGCCGGCGTTGTTCTTGGCGTCGTCATTCTGCTCGTCTTTGTCGCGGTCATGAGCCGTTACACCAAAGTCGGGCCGAACGAAGTGCTCGTCGCGTCCGGAATGCGCCACCGATACATTGATCCGGACGGCACTGTTTCCAAACGCGGATTTCGCATCAAAAAAGGCGGCGGCACGTTCGTCGTTCCGATTCTCGAAAAGGTGGACATTCTCTCGCTGGAATTGATGACGATTGATGTTCAGACGCCGGAAGTTTACACGAGCAAAGGCGTTCCGGTGAAAGTGGACGGCGTCGCGCAGGTGAAAATCAAAGGCGATGACGTTTCCATTGCGACCGCGGCGGAACAGTTTCTCAGCAAAACCACCGATGAAATCAAAAATGTCGCGATGCAAACATTGGAAGGCCATTTGCGCGCGATTCTCGGCACGATGACCGTCGAGGAAATTTACCAGAACCGTGATGCCTTTGCCTCGAAAGTTCAGGAAGTCGCGGCGGGCGACATGGCAAACATGGGAATGGGCATTGTCAGTTTCACAATTCGCGATATTCGCGACGACCAGGGTTATTTGGAAGCGTTAGGCAAACCGCGCATTGCGCAGGTCAAACGCGACGCCCAGATTGCGCAGGCCGAAGCGGATCGCGACGCGGTGATTAAATCTTCTCAAGCGACGCAGGCCGGGCAGGAAGCGAAGTTTGCCGCTGATTCGAAAATCGCCGAAGCGCAGCGCGATTATCAGTCCAACGTCGCGGGTTATCAGGCGACGGTGAATCAGAAGAAAGCCGAGGCCGACCTCGCGTACGATTTGCAAAAATTCAAAACCGGCCAGCTTGTTAAAGCCGAGGAAGTTCAGGTCAGCATTGTCGAGAAACAAAAGCAGATCGAACTGCAGCAGCAGGAAATTTTGCGCAAGCAACGCGAACTCGAAGCGACCGTTCAAAAACCCGCCGACGCCGAGCGTTACAAAGTCGAAACGCTGGCCAACGCGACGAAGTTCCAGCTCGAAACCGAAGCCGAAGGCGCCGCGTCCGCCGCGAAAGCGAAAGGTTTCGCCAGCGCGGAAGTCGCGAAAGCCACCGGTCTGGCCGAAGCCGAAGCGAACAAAGCGCGCGGTCTGGCGGAAGCTTCGGTGATTGAAGCGCAGGGCAAAGCGACCGCGTCCGCAATGCAGGCCAAGGCGGAATCGTTCAAGCAATACAACGAAGCGGCGGTCATTGAAATGATCGTGCGGATTCTCCCGGAAGTCGCCGGGAAAGTCAGCGAGCCGCTCGCAAAAATGGAAAAGATGGTCGTCATCAACAGCGGCAATGGCACGGGCGGCGGCGCGAGCAAAGTGACCGGCGACGTGACGCAAATCATTTCACAACTGCCGCCGGTGCTGGAGAGTTTGACCGGCGTGAAGTTTGAAAAGTTGCTGGAGCAGGTTCCGGCGTTGAGAAATGCGATGGATAAAAAGAACGTCGAAAAATCATTATGAGCCTTCTCAAATCGGATCCCATCGGAGTCGAAATTCAGGGGCGCGAATTGAAATGCCTGGTTTGCGGGAACGACAGTTTCTGGAAACGCGAGGCGCAATTGAATACAGCCGGGGCGACCTTCTTTCACTTCGATTGGGCCAACGCGACGGGAACTTGTTACGTGTGCGCGAAATGCGGCTACATTCACTGGTTTTTGCCGCAGTAATCCATGCGCCTCTTTGAAGCCATCGTTGATGCGAATCACCGCGCGGTGGCGGGCGATAATTCGGCGGGATTGCATCCGGCGGAATTCGCGGCGGAGCTTCCGGTTGTTGCGCTCACGTGTATGGATCCGCGGCTCAACGCGCTTTTCCCAAACGTGCTCGGTTTGCCGGGCGACCAGTTCATCTGGCTTCGCAACTCGGGCAACGTCATTGACGGACCGCTTTCAAGCATGATGCGTTCGCTTGCTGTGGCGTGCGCCGTCCATGGCGGAAAAGAAATCGCCATCATCGGACACACGGATTGCAACGTTGGAAAAACGACCGCAATGGAATTGCTCGACAAACTCAAGGCGCTCGGAATCGAGCGGCATTTGTTGCCGGAAAATTTGACCGAGTTTTTCGGAGCGTTCGGAAGTGAACGGCAAAATGTTATTCAATCCTGCGAAATCGCGCGGCGCAGTCCGCTGGTGCCGGGGAAAATTCCCGTTCACGGATTTCTGGTGGACATTCAAACCGGAAAACTTGAATGGATTGTGAACGGTTATCAGGACTGGAACACGATGAGCAATCGCTGGAACGAAGTGGTAAAGTCCGCCGGAAAAACAGTGGATGCGTTGAAAAATCTGGGCGATTTCCAGATCGGCGAAATGAAATTTCCGGAAACGAAAATCGGCGAAACGCTGACTCAGGCCGGTGACTGGTTGTCGCAAAAAATCGGACAGATTGAAATCAAACCGCCGGAATCGCTCAAGCCTCCGGCCATCGTGGAAACCGCCGCGGACATCGCGCGCAAAATCGTAAAAACCGCGAAC
>DASSNZ010000177.1:0-10329 GCA_035701135.1 Verrucomicrobiia bacterium | reverse complement strand
ACCCAGCGCCGCGAGCAGCGCCATCCAGCAAAAAATAATTCCCAGCCCGCGCGCGAAGTTCAGCGCGAAACCGCCTTCGCGATACAACACTTCCATTCCTTCCTCGCTCGAAAACAGCAGCGACGTATTGTTCGGGTTGATAAACGTGATGGTCAGCACGCCGTTTTCGTCGAAAAGATTCGGCGGAATTTGAAATTCGTGAAATGTATCCGGCGCGAGACTCATCGGCTCCGATTGCCAAAGCTGGGTTTCTTTCGGAACGCCGACCTGGAACAATCCGTCGAACGTGCCGGACGCGCTTTTGTCCGCCGCGTTGAATTTTACGCGCAACTGAAGCGGCTGGTCGCGCAGCGAATTTTTCTTCAAGCCCAGGTCAATTTTCCAGGTGCGCGCATAACCCGGCGGCACGACCTGAAAATTCGCTTTGACCTGTTCGCGAATCTGGCGTCGCACTTCGGCGCGTTCGGCGGCGGTCGCAACGGGAGATTTCTCAATGCGCTCCTGAAACAGCCGTTCCGTCTCGGCATCAATTTCATCGCTGTGACTTTTTTCCTTCGCCGAGCCACGCGCGACAAGCACCTGGTCGCGGAGAACGGCCTGCTCTTTCGCCGGCAATTTCGTCGCGCGCCATTCGAGCAATCCGTAAACGCTGGCGCCGGAAAGCGCGAGTAGAACAAAATTCAGCGAAAGAATTCCCAGCCATTTGCCGAGCCAGATCTGCCAGCGCGCAACGGGTTTTACGGCCACAATCTGAATCTGGCATTCCTCAATATCGCGCGCGAGCGTTCCACATGAAAGCCAGAGCGTGGACAATCCGAGCAGCGCGGTAATCGTGCTCAACGTGTAGGTCAGCAAAATCTGCGTGAACCCGCGCGCCGTGCCGTCGTCCTTGATCAAAATCGGCAATCCGATCACCGACGCGATCAACAAAACCGCGATAACCAGAAACAACCGAAACCGCAACGCGGCTTTCCAGGTCAAAACAGTAATGGCAAAAATTCTTTGCATTTAAATTTGTTCAGTCACGGTTGAAACACAGATTTTAAACAAGCGATTTATCTGCTGAATCAAATCCGCGTTTCGTCTGTGGCTGAATTATTCTTTATTTCCGAGCAGCGACGACAATTTTTCGTTCGCCTGCGTCAAATCCACTTTCTTTTCCTCCGCCGAAGGTTCGGTTTTTTCCGAGGGAGCGGGTTCCGCGGATTTCATCAGTTCTCCCAGTTTTTCATCGGCGGACGGCGCGGCGGGTTCGATGGAAACCGGCGCGGCCGGTTTGGTTTCCGGCAAGGTCAGGCGTTCAAGAACCTTGTCGGGAGCCGGCGCGCTTTCCGCTTCGCCGCGCAAATACGCCGCAACGCGCGCGCCGGATTGCGCCCCGCTCGTTTCCTGCGCCGCGCGCGCTTTCTGCACGACATCGAGAAAATAGCTTTCCAGATTTTGCGTCGGATTATCCACGCGCACTTTGTCGGATGAAACGTCGCTACGAATAATTTCCAGAACGCGCTCCATCGTTTCGCGCGGCAAAACCGGCGTCGTAATCCGCACTGCGTCCGGCGTCGCAAGCAATTCTTTCAACGTGCCCATCGCCTGGATTTTTCCGCCGTAATAAATCACCACGCGATCACAGACGTCCTCGACATCGGAAAGCAGATGGCTGCTGAGAATCACAGTTTTGCCACGGCGCGCGAGCGCGAGAATCAAATCCTTCACCTCGCGACAGCCAATCGGATCCAGTCCCGCCGTCGGTTCGTCCAGAATCACCAGGTCGGGATCGTTGATGAGCGCCTGCGCCAGGCCGATGCGACGCTGCATGCCTTTTGAAAATTCACCGACCGCGCGCATTCGCGTTTGGTTCAATCCGACCATTTCGAGCAATTGCTCCGCGCGATTTTCGCGGTCGCCTTTTTGCAGATGAAATAAATTGCCGAAGAAATCCAGCGTCTCGCGCGAATTCAAATAGCGGTAGAGATACGATTCCTCGGGCAGATAACCGATGCGCGATTTCGTTTGGACGTGTCGCGGCGAATGGCCGAAAACTTCGATGTGGCCTTTGGTCGGATTCAACAGGCCGAGAAGCAATTTGACAGTTGTGGATTTTCCCGAGCCGTTCGGCCCGAGCAATCCAAACACTTCGCCCCGCCGGACTTCAAAATCCACGTTGTCCACCGCGCGCGCTTTCGGACGGTTCCAGAAATCCTTGAAAACCTTGGTCAGCCCGCGAACGGAAATGACCACTTCGTCGGATTTTTGATTTCCGATTTGCGATTTTTGGTTGGGTTCAACAATTGTCATTGTGCGGTAACGTTTGGCTTCTCCCCTTCCTGGAGATAATTGTGTCGCGACAAATTTTTGTATTTCCGCTGGTAACGTTCGAGTAAATGTCGAAACGCCGTGAAACTGAAATCGTTCGTGTTCATCAGCAACGACATCAGCCGCGCAAGCTTCTGCCGCTCCGCGTCCGTCGGCATTCTGGCATCCTCAAATTTCCACATAAAACACAAATTAAATCAGCACAAACTGTAACAACAGGTAACACGCAAGGCAAATGACGGGCATTGTATGGCGAACAGGTTCGTTCCTGCGAACCGACACAAAAAGCATAATCCCGCTCAACATCGCCAACACCATTCCGGCCGACCGAAAAATTTCGCCGACTTTGAAATCGTGCCTGACTTCAGCTTGAACCGATTGCGTTTGAGAGCCGACGGCCTCCACTTTCGTTCGCGCGGAAAAAACTCGCACGCCATTCCCGACTTTGCTGAATGCCGTCAAATGCAAACCAACGGCTGATATTGCCAGAATAAAACACGCAATCCAAAACATGCGCTCTCTCATGCGTTCTACGCCGGCTTCGGCACAAGCTGGCCATGAACATGCGGACGCGCAGCGCCGCCGCCGCGGGAAGTCGGCGCGGACGGTTCCGGTTCAAAATGTTCCAGTTCCTCGCCTTTGCGCACGAGCCGAGCGCTGTTGAAAATCACGATCAACGAACCCACGTTATGCAAAATGGCCGCGACAATCGGGCCGACATAACCGAGTGCCGTCAACGCCAGGCCAATGATAATGAACAGCACGCCGAACATGAAATTCTGATTGATCACGGCGCGCGTGCTGCGCGAAAGCTTCACCAGAAACGGCAGCCGCCGAAGATCGTTGTTCATCAGCGCAATTGTCGCGCTGTGAATCGCCACTTCGCTTCCCGCCGCGCCCATCGCGATGCCAATGTCGCCCGCCGCCAGCGCCGGCGCGTCGTTCACGCCGTCGCCAATTACCGCGACTTTGTAGCCTTTGTTTTTCATCGCGTGGACGAATTCCACTTTGTTCTGAGGCAGACATTCGCCGACGGCTTCCTCGCAACCGATTTCCCGAGCGACGCGAGTGGCCACGCCCTGGCGATCTCCGGAAACCATCGCGACGCGACGGACGCCGCTTTCCTTCAATTCCGCCAGCGATTCACCGGCTTCCGCGCGCGTTTTGTCCTGCAAACCAATCCAGCCGACGCATTTCGCGCCGCGCGCCACGAAAATCAAACTCCAGCCTTCCGCTTCGTTCAGGTCAACGGATTTCAGGAAATCCTCCGTTACGCCGTTGTCCTTGAGCCATTGTGCGCGGCCAACGAGAACGGTATCGCCGTTGATCTGCGCTTTGACGCCGCGACCGGCGGTTTCTGAAAAATCTTTCGGCTCGGCCAGCGGGACGGTGGCTTCATCGGCAAGTTGCGCCAGCGCTTTGGCGGTTGGATGATTGCTGTATTTTTCGGCGGACGCCGCGAGCAAAAGCAATTCCGCCGGTTTCGTTTCACCAATCGGCGCGAGCCGGCTGACCGCAAGTTGTCCGGTCGTGAGCGTTCCGGTTTTATCGAAAACGAACGCGTTGATTTTTGCCGCAAGCTCGATGTCCGCGACGTTCTTGATCAAAATGCCCAATCGCGCGGCGGCTGAAAGCGCGGCCACCATCGCGGTCGGCGTCGCCAGAATGAAAGCGCACGGACACGCGACAACAAATACGGCGATGACGCGGTTCAAATCATGCGTGAACGCCCAGACCAGCGCGCCGATGACGAGCACGAGCGGCGTGTAAAAACCCATGTACTGGTCCACGATTTTCATGATCGGCAGTTTGGTTTTTTCCGCCGCCAGAATCAGATCGCGAACGCGGCCCAAAGTCGTGTCGGTTCCTGCACGACTGACTTTGATTTCCAAAACGCCGGTGAGATTTTGCGTTCCGGCAAAAACTTCATCGCCGGTTTTTTTGTCCGCCGGAAGCGATTCGCCGGTGATTGTGGCCTGATTGAACGAACCCTGGCCGCTGACAATCACGCCGTCCGCCGCGACATTATCGCCGGGCCGAACGCGAATGATATCTCCGATTTGAAGTTCGCTTGCGGGAACTTCCTCCTCGGATTGAGATCGCGCTGTCGGCGTCTCGCCAGCAGTTCCGGCTTCCGCCGGCGAGGTGCCGTCGGCACGTTTAATCCGCCGCGCTTTGGTCGGCGTCAATTTGATAAGTGATTCGATCGAAGCGCGCGCGCCTTCCGCCGTGCGGGTTTCAATCAATTCGCCGAGCAACATGAAAAACGCGACCACGCCGGCGAGCTTGTATTCGCCGGACGCAAACGCCGCGAGAACGGCAATGGCGACAAGTTCGTTGATGCTCAATCTGCCGCGCCGCAAATCCTTGATCGCGGTGACGACAATCGGAATTCCAAGAATGATCGAGCCGAAAAACGCGCTGAAATACGCGACGGTGCTGCCGTGGTCCAGAACCCAGTCCACGATGTATGCGTTGAGGACCAGAACCAGACCGAGCAGCGCCCACGGCAGACTCACGACGGAATGTTCGTGATCGTGGCCGCAGCCGCAACTGGCGTCGTGCTCGTGATCGTGCTGACTTAAAAGAGATGTGACTTGCATGATAAATTAAAAATCCGAAATCCGGGTTGCGAAATCCGATTTAAACAAGAATTCCGTTCCGGCTTTCGTTTTTTCCAAAGCCGGAGTTTCCAGGGAATTCAGAATTCGAAATTCAGATTTCACGGTGTTGTGGTTTCCGCAGTTTTCGGTTCGGGCGGAAGCCGATTTAACAGTAACCGCACTTCCTGGCTTTTTCCATTCACGGGCGGAAGAACCCATTTTTCCGCGTTGGTCAAGGCGCTGAGCGTATCGTTTAAACGTTCCTGCACGAAAAGCTGCGGGTTTTCTTTGTAACCCGGCGATTCCAGAATTTTTTCGAAATTGGCGGCGTGACTGTTGACTTCCTTCACGTATCTCGCGCGTGCAGTTTCGGCGTCGTTGGTGATGGATCGCGAATCAGCCATCGCTTTGCTGGTCACCTGAAACGCGTAACTTTTCGCGTCGTTCAGCACTTTGCTCCGGGTAATTTCCGCGCGCAGGACATTGTCAAAAGCCGTTTTCAAATAACGCGGCGGAATGCTTTGGACTGTGCAATGATCCACCACGATGCCGAGATTTTCTTTTTCCAGCAATTGGGTGACGCGCCGTGTCACGGCGTCCTGAAATCCCGAGACGTTCCGCGTGAGAATATCGTCCACCTTGAACTGCGCGGCGGTCGCAAGCAGCGTCGTATTCAGCGTGTCCTGAATCAATCGGGTGACGTTGGTGAATCCAAAAACGTAAGTGACCGGATCTTCAATGCGATAATACAACCAGGCGCGGGTGTGAATAATGTTATTGTCCGCGCTGATGGCGTAACCATCCACGGCGGGATTCAACGACGGCCCCGGCGGCGGTTCGGTTCCGGCCGCTTCCTGAACATCGGTTGTCGCATACCAGCACGCGGTGGAACGAACCTGTTGAAGTCCGGTAACAGAAACTTTTTGATACTCGTCAATCGGATACGGGAGCGACCAGTGCAACCCCGGACCAAGCAGGGCGTTCGCGCCAGTGCCGACGGGTTTGCCGAAACGGAGGACAATCGCGCGCTCCTGCGGGCCAACCTGGAAAAATCCGGAAGCAAGAAATGCGATGACCAGCAAAACCATGACGACTTTGATGATCGCAAAACTGCTTCTCAACGCCTCGGCCAGAGCCTGCGAGCCGGCGTCCACGGGCGTTTCCGCCGGATTCGGACGCCCGCGCTCGTGCTCGTCGTGTGAATGGGGGTGATCGTTCATTTGCGTTTTACTTCGCGAGTGAATTGGTGGATATGCCGCGCAGCAAATCAAACGGCGGCTGCTGCGGGTCCATGATCAAAGTCGAGTTTGACTTCAACATTTCTTCCATCGCGTTCAGGCTCCAGATGAATTTCGCCAGCTCGGGTTTTTTCTGAAAGACCGCGAGCGCCTTGACCGCTTCGGCTTCGCCTTCGCCTTTGATTTCCGTTGCCTTGCCTTTCGCGGCGGCGAGCATTTCATTGGCGCGCCGGTCGGCGTCCGATTTGATAATCTGCGCCTGCGCTTCGCCTTCGCGTTGTAATTGGGAAATCAGAATATTTCGCTCGGAAGTCATCTGCGTAAAAATATCCTGTGTCACGGTTTCAGGAAAACCGAGCTTGTTGATTCCGAGAAATTCAACTTCGATGCCGTAATTGTTTCCGCGCACCTGCGACCGAATCGCGTCCAGCATTTCATTTTCAATCGCGACAAAATTCGTTCCGCCGCCGTTTGCCGAAACAAAATCGCTGAGCGGATGATTTCCCACGACCGCGCTTTTGGCGTGGCGGATCACTCCGCTGAGAATTTTTTCCGCTTCAACCACGGAGCCGCCGGCGAATTTCGGAAAAAACGCTTTGGGATCGGTGATTCGCCAGCCGATGTAAACCGAAGTCAACAGCGTGTTTTTATCCGACGTGTAATCTTCGGTGAATTTGTCCTCGAAGGTCTGCACGCGTTTGTCAAAAGTGTAAACCTTCTGAATCGGCCACGGCCATTTTCCGTAAAGGCCCGGATCGGAAATCGAGCGCGTGGGTTTTCCGAACGTGGTGACGACCGCGACCGAAGTGGTCCGCACCTGAAAGGTGAACAACAGCAGCACAAAAATCGCAACCAGCAACAGGCCGATCAACAGAGTAATTGAATTTCGTTTCATGATTTGAATGGAATCGTCAGAGATAAAGCACAGCTTTTATTTTTTGGGTGTCACGCTTAAACCGTTGAGCAGATCCGCGCGGATTTTGTCCTGCAAATCCACCTGAAAAACCTCCTGCGCGTTGGTCGTGAGCAAAATATATTTCCGCGCGTTCGCCGTCGCGCGGGCGTAGGCGTCCAGATACGCGCGCTGTTTGTAAACCGACGGCGCGGCCTCGAACGCCGGAACCTGATTCGTGAACAACGCCGCTTTGGCGAAAGCGTTGATCTCGCGATTCACCCGCTCGCTGACCGCCAGATTAATCAGATTCGTGGCCGTCGCCCGCGCCAGCGCGTTGGTGCTGATGGCATCCGCCTGAGCGTCCAGGATTTTTGCTTTCATCTGGTGCCTCGCGGCGATGACTTTCTCGTAATCGCCCGCGACTTTTACCGGCGGATGAATATCCTGCAAGCCGACGAAAACAATTTTCGCGCCGAGCTGATGCTGGTCGGACGCGGCCTGAATGCGTTCGCGCAACGTTTCCGCCGCTTCTTTTCGATTTTCGGACATGATGTCGTTCAGATCCGCGCTGACGAGGTAACGAACGACCTCGCGATTGGCGATATTCTGAAGCAGGTTCGTCGGCTCTTCATTATTGTAAACCCATTCGAGCAGATTCGTGATCTGGAATTGCACGGGAATGCTGACGGAAATCAAACTGACCGGCGGCGCGATTCTGCCGGTTTCGGAATTGGTATTGGTCGTCTGATCGCGATTGGCCACGAGAAAATTTTCCTCTTTCGTGTGCGCGACGGACCAGAGAATTGTGTTCTGATTTTCCGATGCGGATTCCGGCGTGAAACCGACATCGAAACTTTGAATCTGCTCGGTGCGATAGCGGTAAACTTTGTCAATCGGCCACGGCCATTTGAAATGCGCGCCCGGCCCGAGCAACGCGTTTTGTCCCGCCGCCGGTTTTCCGAAATGTTCCAGCAATCCCTGCTCGCCCGTTTCAATAAAAACAATTCCGGTGGACAGAAATAAAACAACCAACTCCAGCAGCAGCAGCCAGCCGACCGCTTTTTCAAAGAAACGATAAAACCACGTTTCGGACACCTTGAAGCCGAATTGATAATCCAGCGCCTGCGCCGCCGTGGTGATCAATCCTTCCGGCTGGCCAAGCAAACCGACCACACGGCTCTCATAAAGCGGCCGCGCCAGTTTGCCTTTCACACGCGGGCGATATAATTCCAGAATCAGATTGATGAGCGTTTCCAGCCCGACCAGACCGAGCAGCACCGTCAGCCCGCGCGCCACATAAATATCCGCCCGCGGAAAACCCGCTTCCACAAAAACCACGCCGACGGCGACCACGAAACACAAATACGCGCTCAACAACAGCCAGCTTGCGCCCGGACGCAGCAGACGATGATCCTCCAATCGCGCGATCGTCGCGGAAAATTTTCCAAACAAAAACAAAATCAGCGCGAACAATCCAAAAAGCGCCAAAGCGACCATCGGTTTCACAACCTCGGCGGCGGCGGACGTTTTCGAAAGCCAGCGCCACAAAAGCCACGCGCCAACGCCTTCGCCGATCAGCAGCAGCGCGGTGAAACCCGGGACGAAGAACCGCTCGAATTGTTCGCGCGAACGCTGCGCGGGAAATGTTTCCGAGTCTCTGGCTTCAAACAACGTCGCGCTGCTCTTGCTTCTGGCCAGTTCGTCGAATTCAAATTTTTCCAGCCGTTCGGATTCCTCCAGCCGCATTTGAAACCAGCTCACCGCCGCGACGAGAATGCCGATTCCCATAAAAACCGCCGCAATCTGTCCCGCCTGCGAATGCGTCACGCGCGCGACCACAAGCCCCGCCACTCCTATCAGCAGCAGCATGAACAGGTTGATCAATCCGTTTTTCTTTGTGCTTCGTTCCATTTCGTCAATCGTGGTTCGTTAAACCGATTAAATACGCGCCCGGCTGAACCGCAAAAATTTATAATCAGGAGTTCGAGACAGTTTCGACCCATTTTGCGGCTCGCGCGTTCAACTCTTTGAACTCACTCAACCGGTTCAGCCGATTACCAAATACTTGTTTAACGTTCATTCAATTTCCGCCAGTCAGCTTAGTTCGCGTTCTTCAAACAACATCACCGCCACGCACAATG
This sequence comes from Verrucomicrobiia bacterium, assembly GCA_035701135.1. GTDB lineage: Bacteria > Verrucomicrobiota > Verrucomicrobiia > Limisphaerales > DASXHY01 > DASXHY01. The sequence continues at coordinate 1,139 of DASSNZ010000177.1, read as the reverse complement.
CCGCGCCCACATAACCCGCCACGTACGCCAGCGCCTCGGCCACGTAACCCCAGTGAAACGTGCTCTTGCCCGTTTCCAATGCGTCGGCGAGCCAGAAGTTTTGCCAGTTTGGAATGATGGTGTAAAGCGCCGTCGCCCACCACGGCCCGCCCTGATCCAGTTTTCCGCCGAGCTGAAAAAAAATGTAATCGGACATGATGCCCAACAAAAAGAAAGCCGAACAAATCGCCAGAGTCGGAATTACGTCCAGCCGCGTCGAACACGCCAGCGCGAGCGACGCCAGAATCCACAGCGCGAACAAAATCAAAATCGAGGCCGGAACCAGCCGCCAATCCACTTTCGCGGCCTGACCCATCGTTTGAAGTTGATGCGTGAACAGAAAAATAATCGCCGCCGCGATGCTCACCGTCACGATCAGTGAAAAAAACGCATCGCTCACAAAAGGCCGGCGCAAAAAGAAATTACTGAATCCGCCCAGCGCGTACGCCATAACCACGCCGCCGGCGAAAATCGCCAGCGCGCCGACATCCGTGCTTCCGTAAGCGTCGAAAACCATCCGGCTGGCGATCAGCGCGGAAACCATGTTCACGTACGTCATCAGCGTCAGCGCCGCGACCAGTCCGAAATATTTCGCAAGGAGAAATTGCGCGCGCCCGACCGGTTTGGAGAGAACGGCGAGCGCGGTGCCCGAGCGAATTTCACGCGCCAATGCGGCAGAAGCACTCAAAACCGCGCCCAGCAGGCCCGCCAGCAACATCACCGCCAGCACGCTGTTCTTCACCAGTTTCGGCTCGTCGCCAAACGCGAAATAGTAAGGCGTGGCCAAAAAGATTTCGAATGCGGCGGAAGCGGTTGTCAGCAGCAGGAAAATCGGTTGCCGGACCAACTCCATGAACGTGTTGATCGCAATGGTAATAAACTGTCGCATTAAATCAGGCTGGATAAGTTACGAATCAAACCGTCGAATGCAAATTCTATTCCAGCTTTCTCCGCCTTCGGCGCGTTGCATCAAATTAAAAGACACCGGGGAGGTTTTTGGCTGAGGGGTCGAAAGAGGTCGTTGACTCATGGGAAAAAGACACCGGAAAAAGCCGGTGACAATGAACATGAGTCGAGAGATCAAAGAAGACGTGTTACCC
>DASSNZ010000176.1:0-6446 GCA_035701135.1 Verrucomicrobiia bacterium | reverse complement strand
GTTTTGAACAAAGCGATTCTCGTGATCGGCGAAGTGGTTTCCGGCGACGAAAAACCGAAAATTTTTCCGCAGGAAATCATAGCGCTGGAAGACGCGCCGCGAAAATTCACGAAGCAGGTTCAACTGCGTCTGCACACGGCGCATCTGGAACCGGCCAGCCTGGAATCCATCCGCGAATTGATTGCGTCGCATTCGGGCAAATGTCCGTTGCTGCTGTGTTTTCGGCAACCAACGGGCGAATGGATTTTTGTCGAACCGCACGAAAGATTTTTCGTCACGGCGTCGCGGGAATTACAAAGCGCGGCGGACGAACGTTTTGGCGAAAATACATATTACGCCAAGGTGGACGCGAGTTTGCCGGAACGCGTGCCGCGGCGTTGGGAACGGAAATCGGATTCCAACGGCGCGGGCGAATGATGCTTCGCGACGGACCGGTTTTTCATCAGATTTCAGGCTTTTGAAAATAAAAAAAACCGGGCTAATCAATCAGGAGGTGACTGAGAAGCCCGGGGAATTTTCGATTAGTACAACAGTGGGTTAGTGTAGAACATCGGTCGCGAACCTGTACCGAATCCGTGACCGAAATCTCAAAAATTCAAAGAACACACTGCAAACGCCCGTTCTGCTTTTCGCTTTTCCGGGCTGGAAATAGTTAATCATTTCCCGGCCTTTGTGTCAAATGATGGATGGAAGTATTAAAAAGTATTAATCAGGATTGATTGTAGAATTAGGAAAACAACGACGCGGCATCAGCTTCGGCCAATGTTTATTCGCATTTGATCGCGTTCGGGTCAAACGCCGGGTTTGATATAATGGATTCCGTCCAAACCGCTTACGATCATATCCACGGTGCGGTTGATCGCGCCGAGATTTTCTCGAACCACGATTCGCGCGTTTTTTCCGAGTTCCTCGCAACGCACGGGATTGGCCAACAATTCCGCAATGGCTTTTTCCAGTTCCGCCGCGTTTTTCACCTGCACCGCGCCATTTTTTTCCACGAAACTCCGCGCCACGTCCGCAAAGTTTTCCATGTTAGGCCCGAACACCATTGCCTTGCCGAGCGCTCCCGGTTCGATGGGATTTTGCCCGCCGTGCGCCTTCAGACTTTTGCCGACGAAAATGACCGAAGCGCTCTCGTAAAAGTATTTCAATTCGCCGGTCGTGTTCACGAGAAGGCAATTCACTTCGCCCGGCTGCAACTGCGTCCCTGCCGTGATTTCACTGCGATAAATGAATTTCACGCCGCGATCCGACAATTCGCGTCCGACTTCTTTTCCGCGCTCAAAATGCCGCGGAACGAGCACTAGAAACAAGTTCGGAAACCGCTCCCGCAATCGCAGAAATTGTTCCGCGAGCAATGCCTCCTCGCCGGGATGCGTGCTGCCGGCCACGAGCAATTGCGCGTTCGCGGGAGCGCCGAGCTGGCGCAGCATTGTGGGAACATCCAGCAGATGACGCTCGTCCAGTTTCGCGGCGTCGAATTTCAAACTGCCGACGACGTGGACGGATTCCGGGCGGCAACCGAGTTGACGCAATTTTTCCGCGTCCGCTTCGTTCTGGGTCCCAACCCCGGTGAAGGACGCAAAAATATTGCGGAAGAGAAAACCCGCGCGTTTGTAGCCGCGAAACGATCTTTCGGACAATCGCGCGTTCACGAGAAACAGCGGAATGCCCATGCTCCGCGCGCGCCAGAGAAAATTCGGCCAGATTTCTGCTTCGACGAGAACGACGGCCTTGGGGCGAACCGTGGCCAAAGCGCGCGTGGCGTAAGGTTTGCGGTCAATCGGGAAATAAATTTTGCTGATGTGCGTCGGCAGTTTTTTCTGCAATTCGCCCATGCCGGTCGTCGTTGTTGTGGAGACGACGATTTTAATGTTAGGCAATCGCGGTTCCAGCGCGCGGATGAGTTGCGTGCAGATGTTGACTTCGCCGACGCTGACGGCGTGAAGCCAGATCACCTGGCGATTGGTCAATGCCTGTTTCAGACGGCCGTCGTACGCGCCGAAACGCTGGCCGAAACCCTGAACCCAATTGCCGCGCCGCCACAGCCGGAAAAAATAGTACGGCGCGGAGAGAATAAAACCCGTTGTAAAAACAATGTTGTAAAGGAATCGCACTCTGATTTATCGCATCTCGCGGCGAAGCATTTTTCGCGAAAATCGAGTCCGGCGCAAATTCAATTTCCGAAATATGGAATTTTTTTAAACACGGATTTCACAGAGGACCACGGATTTGAATTGGACTTTTCCAATCCTTGGGGATTTGTGAAATCCGTGTAAAAGAAATTCGTGTAAAAAAGTTTAATCTGGACGAGACACAAATTCGCGAATTGGCACGGATTGAATCCGACTTTCCGATCCCTGAAAATCAGTGAAATCGGTGTAAAAGAAATTTGTTTGAATTTTATCCGCGAAAAAATATCCACCAGATGACGAGAAGCATTGGAATCATGAACGGCAGCGTGTATTTGAAAATATAACCAATGAATCCCGGCGTTTTCACTTTCTGATGTTCGGCGATGGATTTGACCATGAAATTCGGGCCGTTGCCGATATAAGTATTCGCGCCGAAAAATACCGCGCCGATGCTGATTGCCACGATGTATTTGTTGAACGTGGCATTTCCGAGCAGAAAACAGATTTCAATTTCCTGCCGCGTCACGCCGCGCGCCAATACGTGATTGCCATGATAATGTTGCAACGCGGCAAACGTGTTTCGAATCTGTTCCGCGTGCGGTCCGGTGAGCGCGGCGAGATTTGCGCCGCCGCTTTGAACCAGATGTTGCACTTGCGTCACCACGTCCGCGTTCACAAACGAACCGAACGTCGCGCTCAGAAAACTCAAATACGTCGGCGCGTTGTCCAGCACGCTCGAAAGCGAACCCGTGCCCCAATAAAATAATCCGGCCGAGGGATTTTGCCCGAGCAATTCCCGCGCGTTCAGCCCGAGCCAGTCCAGCGCGGGAATCATTGTCGCGAAAATTCCGATGAACAAAATTGCGACTTCCTTGATCGGATGAAAATTGAAATGGTTCGCTTCGTGCACCGGTTTTTTCGTGGTGAAATAGGAACCAATGGCGGCGGCGATCATCAATGCTTCGCGCAGGAACGGCGGATTGTTGATGAACACGGAAATTAAAATAATCGCGAGGAAAAAAATGTTGGCGAGTCCCATGAAACGCCATTCCTCATCGGCGGTTTCCTTTTCGCGCACTTCGCGCGGCGCGCGTTGAAAGTTTATTCGATCCATCACGTAAAACATCGCGAGCAGAATCGCGATTCCCACCAGCCAGATGGCCCAGCAATGCTCGGCGACCCACCAGAACGGAATGCCATAAAGATAGCCGAGAAACAGCGGCGGATCGCCAATCGGCGTGAGGCACCCGCCGACGTTCGAAACGATGAAAATAAAAAAAACGATGTGATGCGCCGTGACGCGATATTTGTTCATCCGAATCCACGGACGAATGAGCAGCATGGACGCGCCGGTCGTGCCGAGAACGTTCGCGATGACCGCGCCAATCAGCAGAAAAATCGTGTTCACAAACGGCGTTGCTTCGCCTTTGACATTGATGTGAATGCCGCCGGAAACGACGAACAGCGATCCGATCAGCGCGATGAAGCTGATATATTCTCCGGCTTTTTCCGTGAGCGTTTCGCGCGCGAGTTCGAGCTCGTGACCGGAAAAACCGAACAGATAATAAGCCACGACAATCGCGCCGAGCGAGTAAGCGACTTTCGCGTAATGTTTCGACCACCAATCCGCGAAGAATAACGGCGCGAGCGCGATGGACGCGAGCAGCAGTCCAAACGGCAAAATCATCCACGGATTTGGCGTCACGGCGGTAGATTCCATTCCGCGCAAACTAGGGAGAGGATTTTTTGTGTCAACAGAATTGGCCCGAAATGTTTCAAGTTTCGGGTTTTAAGTTTTAAGTTTTCAAACTTGAGACTCTATTTACTTTCCGGAATTCGCATCGCGTAAAACGAGCGGTAAACAAATATCAACGCGACGATGAAGAAAAACGCGCCGATGCCGGTTTTGTAATTCTGGTTTTGCATCGTCACCGCGATTTCCACCGCCAGCAAACCGAAGAGCGTCGTGAATTTAATCACCGGATTCATTGCGACCGACGACGTGTCTTTGAACGGATCGCCAACAGTGTCGCCAACGACCGTCGCATCGTGAAGTTCCGTTCCTTTCTGGCGCAAATCCACTTCCACGATTTTTTTCGCGTTGTCCCATGCGCCGCCGGCGTTTGCCATGAAAATGGCCTGGAACAATCCGAAAAACGCGATGCCTATCAAATAGCCGATGAAGAAATACGGATTGAAAAACGGCAGCGCGAGCGCGAAGCAAAACACGACGATGAAAATATTCCACATGCCTTTCTGCGCGTATTCCGTGCAGATGCGGACGACTTCCTTGCTGTCCTTGTCCGACGCGGTGCTTGCGCTGAGATTCATATTTTCTTTGATGTAAACCACCGCGCGATACGCACCCGTCACGACTGCCTGGCAGGACGCGCCGGTGAACCAATAAATGACCGATCCGCCCATGACCAATCCGAGAATCACTTCCGGCTGAACGATGCTCAATTTCGTGACGACTCCGCCGAACAAATTTTCGAGCAGAATAATAATTCCAAAAACCATGGTCGTCGCGCCGACGACTGCCGTTCCGATTAACACCGGTTTTGCCGTCGCTTTGAACGTGTTGCCCGCGCCGTCGCCTTTTTCCAATTGATACTTCGCGTTTTCGAAATCCGCGTCGAAACCGAAATCGCGTTTGATTTCCTCTTTGATTCCGGCGCGACTTTCAATCTGGCTCAATTCATAAACCGATTGCGCGTTGTCCGTCACCGGGCCGTAGCTGTCCACCGCGATGGTTACGGGTCCCATTCCCAGAAAACCGAATGCCACGAGGCCGAACGCGAAAATCGGCGTGGCAAATGCAAATTGTTTCGGCATCAACGCCAGCAAATCCGGGTTTTGCGAAAAGTAATAAGACGCGGCCATCAAAACCATGATGCAAAGTCCCATCCAGAACGCGGAAAAATTTCCCGCGACGAAGCCGGATAAAATATTCAATGACGCGCCGCCGTGTTTGGAGCAGTTCGTTACTTCTCGAACGTGCCGCGAATTCGTGCTGACAAAAACTTTTGTGAATTCAGGAATCACCGCGCCCGCCACCGTTCCGCAACTGATAATCACAGACAAAACCCACCAGAGATTGGGAAGTGGTTTGCCTTCCATTGCAAAATCGCCCAGCAGGAGTTTGCTTGCGATGAACGTGATCACGATGGAAACCGCCGATGTAATCCAGACCAGATGCGTGAGCGGCGCTTCAAAATCAAAATCCTTTTTGCCGCCGAATTTGATTTTGCTGATTACCTGGTTCAGAAAATACGAAATCAGCGACGTCACAATCATCAACGCCCGCATCACGAACAGCCAGATGATCAAAACTCCGGCAATGGTCTGATTCGTTTCCAACGCCAGGGCGAGAAACGCGATCAATGCCACGCCGGTCACGCCGTAAGTTTCAAAACCGTCCGCCGTCGGCCCGACCGAATCGCCCGCGTTGTCGCCGGTGCAATCCGCGATGACGCCGGGATTTTTCGGGTCGTCTTCGGGCAATTTGAAAACGATTTTCATCAGGTCCGAGCCGATGTCGGCGATCTTCGTGAAAATGCCGCCGCAGATGCGAAGCACCGCCGCGCCGAGCGATTCGCCAATCGCGAATCCGATGAAACACGGCCCGGCCAGTTCGCGCGGCAGAAAAATCAAAATGCAAATCATGAAAAAAAGTTCCACGCAAACCAGCAGCAAACCGACGCTCATGCCCGAGCGCAGCGGAATTCCCAGCGTCGCGAACGGATTGCCTTTCAACGCCGAAAACGCGGTTCGGGAATTGGCGATGGTGTTGATGCGAATTCCGAACCACGCGACGCCGTACGAACCGAGAATTCCGAGAATGGACGCGAGCATTACGACGATGACGTGTTCCCAGGAATTGTGTTCCAGCACGCGGAAATAATAAAAAATGCAAATCGCGATGAGCATCCAGAGAATCACCAGAAATTTTCCCTGCGTGAACAGATACGTTTTGCACGTCTCCCAGATGGTATTCGACACGCGCGCCATGCTTTCGTGGACCGGCAGCGCTTTGGTTTGCAGATATTGCATCAGCCCGAACGCCGCGCCGATGAAGCAAACCACAAGTCCGACATACATCAATGTCGGACCGCCAACGCCGCCAAGTTCGCCGAACTTCACCTGCGTGAGATCGGGAATGTGAATGTCCGCCTCGCTGGCAAACGCGGCCAGGGGAGAATTGAAAACGAGGAAGAGAAGAACGCTCCAGAACAACATCTTTTTAATGTTTATCATAAGAACCTTGGCCGAAGCGTATGCAAACCCGTTCGCCATGGCCAATCCTTTTTG
>DASSNZ010000175.1:0-7849 GCA_035701135.1 Verrucomicrobiia bacterium | reverse complement strand
TCGTCAGAGTGGAATTCGTCGCGGAAGGAAGATTGGTTTCGCTGCGTTGCCATTGATAGCTCAACGGAAGCGAACCCGTGGCTTTTGCGGAAATTGAAATTTCTCCGCCGCTGAAAGCATTTACGTCCGCGGGTTGTTGCGAAATGAACGGCGCGGCGGTTCCGATAATCGCGAGGCTGCGCGAAATGCCCGCCGAAATTCCAATCACATTGGTCAAATTATTCGGAACGGTGCTTTCGCCCTGAACATTCGATCCCCATGCGACGACTGTTCCGTCCGCCTTCAACGCGAGGCTGTGTTGATAAAACGCGGAAATCGCGACGACATTCGAAAGTCCGGCCGGGACCGTGCTTTCGCCGTTCAGATTCGATCCCCACGCGACAACCGTTCCATCCGATTTCAAGGCGACTGAATGAAAATATCCCGCCGCGATCGCAACAACGTGATCCAATCCCTCCGGAACGCTGGTCTGCCCGTAAAAATTATCGCCCCAGGCGACGACCGTTCCGTCGGCTTTCAACGCGAGGTTATGATTTTTTCCAGCGGCAATCGCGATGACGTTATTTAATCCGGCAGGAACCGCGCCTTCGCCAAAAACATTTTTTCCCCACGCGACCACCGTGCCGTCGCGTTTCAGCGCGAGCGTGTGCGCTTCGGACGCGGCGACGGAAATGACGCCTGTCAATCCCGCCGGCACATTGGTCTGACTGTCGAAATTCGCGCCCCACGCGACGACCGTTCCATCCGCTTTTGCCGCAACGCCAAAACCGACTCCCGCCGTGATGGCCACGACATTCGTTGCCGATGGAGGAACATTGGTTTGCCCGGCGGAATTATCGCCCCATGCGACGACCGTTCCATCAGCTCTCAATGCCAGATCGGGATTGGCTGTAACGACGCTGACGACGTTGGTCAGGCCGGACGGAATCGTGATTCCGCCGCTGTAACCCCATGGAGTTACCGATGTGGCGGCAAATGAATTTCCGGCGAAAACCAAAGTGGCGGCGATGCTCATGCAAATCGCGCGCGGGCGCAGAGGCATCAGACGGAACGAATCACGACAAGTAGTTGAACGGATTAATTTCATTTTGTTTGAGCTTTTTCTCGCGCGCTATTTCTTTCAACCGAAAGGCTAGTGCGCCTGTCCGCGAATGCAAGGACTGAGCGCGATTTTCGGGGCCAATGTTGAATCGTGAATTTTTCGGAAATTTTTCACGCGGAAAAATTCGCGATTTCCGAAGAAATTGAAAATCTTTTCAGTAACTTTACCGAAAGACGTGCGGGCGAAGACTGATTCGGCTGCGCATAATTACTGACGACCTGAAATCGGTTTTTGGCCCCGGAAAATGAATTTCGGAAAGATAAAATTCGCTTTTCCCACTTCGATGCGGATTCCGATTGTTTTGGAAATTCTTGAACAAAAACGAGCGCCGGGCGTCATGTTTTTGCCTCATTGCTTCGGCGGAGCTTTATGCGAAGTTTTGGTGAAAGGATTCGGTTATGGAAAATACTGCGGAAAATTATACGGAAACGCGCGAAATCGGAATCGCGGGAATGACCTGCGACAACTGCGTGCGCCGGGTGGAAAAAGCGTTGCGCGGCGTCAACGGCGTGGACGATGTGAGCGTCAGCCGGCAAAACGCCATTGCCCGGGTCACGTTCCATCCCGCGAAGACGAATGTTCCCGCGCTTCACGACGCTTTGCTGAAAAGCGGATACAAACCGACAACCGCGTTGCCGACGTGATTTCAATTTCGAAGGAAAATTTATGAGATGGTCTTTGCGACTGCTGAAAGTGGCTGGAATCGGAATTTATGTCCACGTCACTTTTTTGCTGCTGCTGATCTGGGCCGGCTGGAGCGGTTACGGCGCGCGGCATCAATGGAACGACGCGGCCGCCGGCGTGGGATTTATTTTGATTTTATTTGTCATCGTCGTTCTGCATGAACTCGGACACGCACTGACCGCGCGGCGTTTTGGAATCGAAACGCGCGATATAATTTTGCTGCCCATCGGCGGCGTGGCGCGACTGGAACGAATGCCGGAGGATCCAAAACAGGAACTGGCCGTTGCGCTCGCCGGTCCCGCGGTGAATGTGCTGCTTGCGATTTTATTTTTTATCGCCATTTCGCTTGGCGCAACTGTGAGCCTTCACGACGTGGCGTTCTTCAGCGGGAATTTGTTGGAAAACCTGCTGTGGATAAACATTCTGCTCGCGTTATTCAATTTGCTTCCCGCGTTTCCAATGGACGGCGGCCGGGTGCTGCGCGCGCTTCTGGCAATTCGAATCAATTACGCCCGCGCCACGCGAATCGCTGCGCGAATCGGGCAGGGAATGGCGCTGGTTTTCGGCGTGCTTGGACTTTTTTACAATCCGTTTTTAATTCTCATCGCGGCATTTGTCTGGATCGGCGCGGCACAGGAATCGAGTTTTGTGCAAATGAAATCCTCGCTGGACGGCATTCGCGTTCACAACGTCATGATCACCGATTTTCGAACTCTGGCTCCGGACGACACACTTTCCCGCGCGGTGGAACTTTTGCTCGGGAGTTATCAGCAGGATTTTCCGGTTGTCAGCGGCGGGCGATTGGTCGGTTTGCTGACGCGGACCGGATTGGTGAACGGCCTGGCGCGGACCGGCTCGAACCTGCTTGTGTCCGAAGCGATGGAAAAAGAATTTCCCGTTGTGCATCCGAACGATCCCGCCGAGGGTTTGTTTTTGCGATTGCAGGGTTCGCCGTTTCGCTCGATGCCGGTTGTGGAAAACGGGAATTTGCTTGGAATCATCACGAGCGAAAACGTCGGTGAATTTCTGATGGTTCGCGGCGCGATGCACGATGAATCTCCCGGTCAAAACGCGAAATTCCGGATGACCGAGCGTCACGCGACGTAAACAAATCGGCAAGGGCTTTTTTTCCGGGGAGCGCAGCCGCCTCGGCTGCAGTTCGGCGCGCCCTCGCGCCGGATACTGCGTCGCAATTCAATGCCAAACGGTTTAACGATTCCACTCCACAATAATCAGCCGCGAGGGCGCTGCTGATTGCGTCGTGGGCGGGCGCGCTCCTCATTTCATCTGCGTGGTTCGGGATTCAACAGCGGTTTTCCTTGATTTCCATCGCATTCCGCCGTTTTCTCTGTGCCGCGATTTGAAAATCGCAATCGGAAATCAAAATTTATCAATTCACAAAATGGCTTACAAAAACGTGACTCCGCCCGCCGGTGGCAAAATTTCCATTCAAAACGGCAAACTTAATGTTCCGGAAAACCCTGTCATTCCTTTCATCCGTGGCGATGGCACCGGTCCAGACATCTGGGCGGCGAGCGTGCGCGTGTTTGATGCCGCGGTGCAAAAAGCCTACGGCGGCAAACGCAAGATTTCCTGGTTCGAAGTCTTCGCCGGTGAAGCCGCGAAGAACAAATTCGACAACTGGCTGCCGGACGATACAGTCGAAGCCTTCAAGGATTGTCTCGTCGGTATCAAAGGTCCGCTTACGACTCCTGTTGGCGGCGGCATTCGTTCGCTCAATGTGGCATTGCGCCAGATGCTTGATCTTTATGTTTGTTTGCGTCCCGTGCAGTGGTTCACTGGCGTGCCCTCGCCGGTGAAACATCCGGAGAAAGTGGACATGGTGATCTTCCGCGAAAACACCGAAGACATTTACGCGGGAATTGATTTCGAAGCCGGCAAGGAACAGGCGCTCAAGACCATCGAATTTCTCAAGGCGAATTATCCGAAAGAGTTCAAAAAAATCCGCTTCGGCGAAACGCCTGAGCTGGTGGGAATCGGCATCAAGCCCGTCAGCAAAACCGGCACGGAACGCCTGGTGCGCTCCGCGATTCAGTACGCCATCGCCAACAAGCGCAAGACTGTGACGATTGTCCACAAGGGCAACATCATGAAATTCACTGAAGGCGCGTTCCGCGACTGGGCCTACGCGCTGGCGAAGAATGAATTCGGCGCGGTCGAAATCGACGGCGGACCGTGGTGCAAAATTCCCGAAGGCAAACCCGGCGCGGGCATTGTCATCAAGGACGCCATTGCGGACATCGCGCTGCAGCAGGTGCTGACGCGTCCAACGGATTTCGATGTGATCGCCACGTTGAATTTGAACGGCGATTATCTCAGCGACGCGTTGGCGGCGCAGGTCGGCGGCATCGGCATCGCGCCGGGCGGCAACATCAATTACGTCAGCGGCCACGCGATCTTTGAAGCGACGCATGGAACCGCGCCGAAGTATGCGAACAAAGATCAGGTGAATCCAGGATCGGTCGTGCTCTCGGGCGAAATGATGCTCCGTTATCTGGGCTGGACCGAAGCGGCGGATTTGATTGTCAAAGGCCTGAACGGCGCGATCGGCAGCAAGCGCGTGACCTACGATTTCGCGCGGCTGATGGAAGGCGCCACGGAAATCAAGTGTTCGCAGTTCGGCGATAACATCATTGCGAACATGTAATTTCCGCGAGATGAAACTTTTTCCATTTCAGGCGCTGGTTCTTGTTTTTCTTTGCGGTTGCGTAAATCATTTGCCGCTGGCCGGTTTGCCGGATGCGAAGCAGATGATGGTTCACGTCGAGCCTTCGCCGGATTCAAAAGAAGCGATTGTTTTTCCACCGTACTCGGACGCGACGCGCAACGGGCGGGGGCGGAAGGCGGATTGATTGGCTTTCTGGTTGGAAAGAGCATTGCGGCAAGCGATGAACGGGGCGGCGCGGAAATCGTTCAGAACATTCGCGGACCTTACGGCAATTTCGAGCCGGGCATGATTGTCAACGCGATCAATGCGGGGCTTCAAAAATCGGGAATTCAGGTGTCGGATCCGGCAAATGCGGTTCGGCGTTTATTTATCGTGTTGAATTCTGTCGGATTGAATGAACCGCAGCGGGATTTCTGGGTTGTCACCGCGAATGTTTCGGCGCGTCTTGAGAATACCAACAAAGCCGCGATCTGGAACGCGACGGTGAATTCGACCGGCACGCACATGCGAAGAATGGATGATTTCATCCGAGACCCGGACTTATATAAAAAGGACTTCGCGCAGGTGGCCCCGATGACATTGCGCGGCAATTGATCGTTGGCCCAATCCGCTGAATGCATTCAAATTTATGAAAAACAAATCCACTTGTTTCGCGTCTGTTTTGCTTCTGCTTATCGCGGGTTGCGCGACCAGTCCGATGAAAGCCGCCAAAAAAGCGGGAATCACAAACGTTGCCGTGGAGCCGCGAGTGGATGCGCGCGAGGGAATGCGGTACGGAGTGGAACTGAAAGGAAATCTGGCCAATACTCTCGCCAGCATCATTGTTGACAGCGCCGGACAAAACGGAATCGCCCGGATGAGTCAGGTCATGGCGACGAATAACATTGTTGTTCCCGAAATGGTCCGGGAGAGCGCGGTAAAACACATTCAGCAGTGCGACGCGTTTCACCTGGAGGATTCCAGTGCGGACGGCATTTTTATTTTTTCAATTGCCGGGTATGGTTTTGACAATCAGGATTTTCACATCTCGAAGAAGTTTCCGTTTGTTCTTCTCCATGCCGAGCTTCGGGATCGCAAAGGAAAAAAACTTTGGAGCCGCGACAATACGATGGTGCAGCTTCAGGTCGCGGGAATCAGCGAAACGTGGGATGAATTTGAAGCGCAACCCGAATTGCTGCGCGCCGCGTGGCAAAAGCAAATTGACAATGTGGTCGGGCGATTGATTCCGTGCGGAAAATGATTCAGCGCAACTTTTTCGACGGCAGGCTCTGAAGAAATCAGCCGTTTGTTTCCGGAGTTTTGGCCGGCGCGGGCGATTGGTTTGCCTGTTTCGCTTTGGGCAGAAACGGTTTGCGGAAGGCGTCGAAGAAATTGTAGCCGTTCTGGAAATCCTCGCGGCTGTCTTTTTCCGTTTTTGCCAACAGGCCGACTTCGACCATGTTGAAAACAATTTCGCCGAAGTCCTCGCATTTCCGGACGCCCCATTCCTCCAGAACCGTCATTGCCATCGGACCGAATTGTTCCAGCGCGAACTCGCGAATGCCTCCGAGCAATTCCTGTCCGCTCACGTGGCGAAGCTGGCCGCGATTTTCCCGAATAATGGCTTTTTGCGTGTAATCCAGCGCCTCGCGGAGAAACAGATACGCGTCGCGATGATAACGCGAGTCCCTGGCCAGAATCAGTTCCAGTCCTTCTTCGAAAGTGGCTTCGTGCATTTTAATTTTTCGCCTCACCGACCGGCTTTCGCGCGTCCGGCGCGTTCAATTCAATCGGCGGATGCGCGGTGCGATACACTTTCACCATCCACCCGACGAGCAACAATCCCAAGACCGCACACAGCACCTTTTTTTCCTGCCGGGTCAGGTAGGTCATCGCCGCAAAATAGTTGAAAACAGAATTCGCCGCAATCTCGACCATGAATAAATTCAATTGGCAATTGGGATTCGACGCAAGTTCTCAAAAAGAGAAAAACGCAAAACGGAACCGCCGAAATATTGATTTCCGGTTTTTTTCGGAAAACAAGGTGTTGGACGGATTCCGAGGGGAACCACTTTCGCTGGTTGTCAGAAGTGTTTTTCGCGATTAGAATCTTTGCGTTTGCGGATAGTCTGTTGAGATTTTATGACTTTTTTGAATATTTTATACGTGATTTGCGCGGTCGTGGTTTTGTTCGGCGCCGCGATTTTCTTTCACGAACTGGGCCATTTCTGGGTCGCGCGAAAACTCGGCATGAAAGTCGAGGAATTTGCCATTGGAATGGGACCGAAAATTCGCAGTTGGACGCGCAACGGCATTGTGTATTCCGTCCGCTGGATTCCGGCGGGAGGATTCGTAAAACTGCCGCAGATGATCACGGCGGAAGCGTTGGAAGGCAAAAGCGACGCCGTTGTGCCGCCCGCGCCGCCGTTTCACCGGATTCTCGTGGCTGTGGCCGGACCGCTCATGAACGTGCTGTTCGCGTTTGTCATTGCGGGAATTATTTATTTTGTCGGCCTTCCCGTCGCGGTAAATCCGGCAATCGTCGGTTACGTTCAACCCGGTTCCGCGGAGGCGAAATTGGGAATTCAGGAAGGCGACCGGATTCTTTCGGTGGACGGCAAAGACGTAAAATCATGGCAGGACGTGGTGTTGGACACAATCGTTTCCCGCACGCCGTCGGTGCCGGTGACAATTGAGCACGATGGAAAGAAAAAAACCTATCAGCTTAATACCACTACGGACAACGCCATCGGACTCAAGTTGTTGAACCTGGATCCGCGCGATCATCCGGAAGTAATGGACGTGACATCCGGAATGCCCGCCGAAAAAGCCGGATTGAAACCGAACGACCGGATTCTTTCCTTTGCCGGTGTTCCAATTGCCAGCCGCGAGCAGTTGATTGATTTGATTGGCGAGCGCGCGGGAAAAACCAGCGACATTCTGATCGGGCGCGGTTCGGAGAAAATCAAATTAAGCATCACACCGATGTTTGATCCGAGCACGAAACTGGGACGAATCGGCGTCGCGCTGGGAACGAGTTCCACGCAAATCTACATTGTTCAAAAGCCCGGGCCGTCGCCGTGGGAACAGGTTCGTGATGTGATGAACAAAACCTTCGCCACGATCGGCGCGATTATTCATCACAAGGAAACCGGCGTTGGCGCGAAAGATTTGAGCGGGCCGGTCGGGATTTTAAGCGTGCTTGCCGCGCAGGTGAACGCGGATTACCGGCTGGCGTTGAATTTCCTCGTTTTGCTGAATATCAATCTGGCGATCATCAATTTATTGCCGATTCCCGTGCTTGATGGAGGCCATATTCTAATGGCGCTGATCGAAAAAATATTTCGCCGGCCCATCAAACCGAAAGTTGTCGAATATGCGACCACGGTTTTTGC
>DASSNZ010000174.1:0-4065 GCA_035701135.1 Verrucomicrobiia bacterium | reverse complement strand
TCATAAACGCAAGTCCGAGTCCCGCCAAAGCGAAAACCTGCTCGCCGAACAGTATTCCTAACATTTTATAGGCCATAATTTTCCTTTCTTCAGTCCAGTAACAGCTAGGCCAATTACGCGCGCGGGGCAATTACAATTTTTCGATGGAATTCGACCTGTCCTTTGAATTTCCGCGTTTTTACCGCGCGACAAAATTTGTCACGGCGAAAACGCGACGGCCATCCGGCAACAACGCTTCGGCTTCAATCCATTGCGCGCCGGATTTTTCCGGCGCGAATGTTTTTCCAAATTCCGGTTCGCAATCGGATGCTTCCCAAACAATTTGCGCGCGTGACAAGTCGAGTCCGTTCGCGGAAATCTGCCAGGTGGTTTTTTGCTCCGTTTTCGCGGACGCCGGAATTTCGGTGATCTTCGCGGGAACGGATTTCCACGGCTGATTTTTCAACGGCGTTTGCGCCATAAGCCATGCGGCGGCGGCGAGCGCGCGCGCCTGGTTGGAAATGACAAATTCCTGCGTGAGATTGAAACTGTCGCCCCAGCGGTCGTAAAATGGATACGGCGCGTTCTCGTCGTCATCCGCCGGAAACGTCAGCGCGCCCAGTTCTTTTCCGTACAAATCCAGCCAGCCGAAACCGCCCTGAATATTTCCGAGTGGAATTCCGGATGGCGGCAGAACGCGCCGGTCGTTTTCCGCGTATTGATCCACGATTTCGCGCTGGCGTTTCCATCCGATGCCGGTGAGATACGCGACGTTCACAGGATTGCAGCCGGCGACGTAATTAAAATCACTGAGAAGCGCCGCGCGCATTTTCGGACGCGGATCGTTCGTCGCCGGATAATCCAACTGACACGCCACGGCCAGATCGAACGCGGCGTCGCCGGAAAAATACCAGCCGGCGGTGAGCGTGCGTTTGGTTTCCGTCGGGAAACTCGTTCCGTACGCGCTGTTTTCGGCGCGTTGAAGCTGGTCGCCGCCCGCGTCGGCAATTTGCTCTTCGCAACTTTCCAAAAGCTCGGGAATCAATTTGTCGCGTGAAATCCGACCGCTGCGTGCCGCGAACGCGTAACTGCGAATCGCGTGGCCGTATGCCTCGGAAAGCCGCCACCAACCCCATCGGCGCGTTGCCGGGTCTTCCGGATGCAGCCATTCGGCGAGTTTGTTTTGAAAATCCGGATCGCCGGTCGCGAGAAACATTTCGCACGCGGCCCACGCGAGTTCGTCGTCGTGCATGAAATCATTTCCGTAATGCGTGATTTTCTGATAAGCGCCGTCCTTTCCGTATTTCGCGATGGCGCGTTGGAGAAACGCCCAGCCTTTTTTTGCTTTGCTCAAATACAGCGCGGCGGCTTCGGGCAATTGTTTTTTAAATGTCGGCGAGGAAGCGCATTGCGCGAGCGCGGCGGTGGCGGCGGCAGTGACAGAAGTTGTTTTCGGAAAAACAACTTGCGGATCGCCGTGATCGGGCAGCACGTCGTCTTCGTAACGACGGTCGCGCGGATAAACGAGAAAATAAAAACCGCCATCCGCGTCCTGCATTTTCGCGAGAAAATCCGCTTCCCATTTCGCCTCTTCGAGAATGTCGCTTTTTCCATCGCCGCTTTCGGGAATTCCGAGATTGTCCAATTCGCTCACGCCCGGAAAATTGTCCGCCGCGAACACGAGCAGATGAATGAAGTTCGCACTGTTCTCGGTGTATTTGCTGTAATCGCCCGCATCGTGATGTCCGCCGCGCACGTCCACCGGACCTTTGTTCACGAACGGATACAAACTCGCGGCGACATTTTTGAGCGGCGGCGCGGTGTGCCGCGGATTTTCGTGCGCGTCTTCGGTTTCCTCTGCGAGAACGTCGTTCACCGCCTGAAATCGCGACGACATCGTCGGCACTTCGGCGGGCGCGATGTGACACGGCCCGTGCGTAAATCGCGTGAATGGAAGTTCGTTTGCGGTGCCGCATCGCTGATGATAAATCCCGAGCGCGTAGGTTCGCGCCAGAATTCCCGCAACGCCATCGCCAATTGCAAATGGAAACGATGCGCCCAAACCCGGAACGGCGACGCGATAATTTCCCGGCTTTTTGAAGTTGGAAAAATCCGCTTCGAGAACATGTTGATATATTTCAATCGGAAAACCGGAATCGCGCCGCGGCTTCAGCATTCCGCGAAAAACTTCTTTGCCGGAATCCGCCTCGATGATTTGAAACGCGGGCGCGTCTGCCATCTGGGGATTTTCGGAATTGGTTTGCTCCAGATTCATTTCGCCGAGATTGCCGAGATAATAACCGACCATCGCGGTTTTTGATTCGTCCGGCAAATAGCCGACTTCGTTCACATGAATGACCGGACTCAGGCGCAGCGGATTTGCTTTTGCCGTAAAACGCATTTTCGCCGGCCAAAGTTTTCCAGAAGGATTTCGCACCTCCACATTTTCGTTCGTGTTCACAGCCGACGCGATTTTCAGATAAAGATAATTTCCGATTCGCAAATCGTATTTTTTAAGCGGCGCGTATCGAACGCGTCGCTTGAAACCCACTTCAGTCACGGTGTTGGTTTTTCCGCCGACGAGAACGAGAAATTCTTTCGCGTTCGGCAATTCCGCTTTTCCGTTTTTTCCGACGAAATTCCATTCATTGACCGGCGCGGGATCGGGTTTTTTCGTCGTGATCAACGTGAGTTCCAGCCAGTGCGGCGAGAGAATTCGCAGCCGATAATCTCCCGGTTCCGGCAAATGCAACGGATGATCGTCCGAAAGCACCGCGCCGCCGGAATCCGAGCAACCCGGCGCGCCAAGGCAAATCGTCAGAAGCAAAAGCGGCAGCAGGAAATGCTTTGGACGCATTCGCGCATTTTGGCGGACGTTCGCCCGGAAAATCATAGGGACTTCACCCCAAACGGAAAGAAATCCGGCGAATTCAGTGGCGTAAAATCGAACTGGCATTACGTTCAAAAACGGGGAAACTTTCTCACGCAGGATTTTTTATGCAAAAGATTACAGTTTTATTGGCGGACGACCACACGGTCGTGCGGCAGGGACTTCGCGCGTTGCTGGCAGCCGAAGGAGACATTGAAATTGTCGGCGAGGCCGGCGACGGACGGCAGGCGGTTCAGATGGTCAAAAAACTGATGCCGGATGTCGCGGTCATGGACATCGCGATGCCGCAGTTGAATGGCCTGGAGGCGACGCGCCAGATCACGCACACGGTTCCTTCAACCAAAGTGCTCGTGCTTTCGTCCTACAGCGACGACGAATATGTCCAGCAACTCACCGAAGCCGGCGCGGCCGGATATTTAATCAAGCAAACCGCCGCAAACGAATTGCTCAAGGCGATTCGCGAAGCGAACAAAGGCAACGCGTATTTCAGTCCTTCGATTGCAAAACGGTTGCGCGACCAATGCCGCGAAGCGTTCGCGCGCGGCGAACAACCGGCGCGCCGACGCAACGATCACCTGACCACGCGCGAAGCGGAGGTGCTGCAACTCATCGCCGAAGGCCGGGCGAACAAACAAATCGCGGCGGAATTGTGCATCAGCATCAAGACTGTGGAAAAACACCGGCAGCAGGTGATGAACAAACTCGGCATTCACGATGTCGCCGGCCTGACGCGCCACGCGATCAGCAAAGGAATCATCGAAAGCAACACGGGATTGAGAGTTTGAGATTAGAATTCCATGTGGGATGAAGATCCAAAATATCAAAGCTCGAATTTAAGATTGTTGGTATGGACAGTTTTGTTCGCGCTTCTCGTTGACCCGCTCATCGCATGGTGGACGGACGATTGGAGCTTCTATCGAAATTTGCTGAGAATACTCGCTGCTGTAATTGGAGCATTGTGCATTTACACTCTGAGTGTCTGGACAGTTACGAATGCAATTGCTGGATTGGCCAGATTGTGCAAGCGGAGTTTTAAGGAAAAACGCGGCGGTTGAACCAAGATTCGAAAATCCACAATCCGAACTTTGAACTTCTCATCCGCCTTCTTTTGCTTTGCCGCGCGAGCCAGGCATTCCCAATCAGGACATTTCAGTTTCAGTTGAAAACGAGGGAGCGCGCCCGCCTCGGGCGCAGTT
>DASSNZ010000173.1:0-3505 GCA_035701135.1 Verrucomicrobiia bacterium | reverse complement strand
TGACATTTGGTTATCCTTATCTTTTGCTTCTGCTTTTGCTGCTGCCGGTTCTGGCGTGGCTGAAGGGAAAACGCAGCCAGCCGCCGGCATTTGTTTATTCTTCGGTGCAACTCGTGCGCGCCGTTTTGAACGTCACGCGCTCGCGTTCCGGTGGATTTCTCGCCGCGTTGCGCTGGCTCGCGCTCGCGCTGCTGATTGTGGCGCTGGCGCAACCGCGGTTCACGAAAAGCGAAACGAAAGTGAGCGCCAGCGGAATTGACATCGCGGTGGCGATTGATCTTTCCGGCAGCATGGCGTCCGAGGATTTTCAAGTTCACGGGCAGCGCGTCAACCGGCTCGACATGGCGAAAGACGTTTTGAAAAATTTCATTGAAAAACGACCGAACGACCGAATCGGGCTCGTGGCATTCGCGTCGGACGCTTATATCGCGTCGCCGCTCACGCTCGATCACGATTTTCTTTTGGAAAATCTGGACCGGCTTGAACTCGGGACGATTGATCCGAATCAGACTGCGATTGGTTCCGCGTTGAGCACGGCGGTGAATCGTCTGCGCGAATTGAAATCGAAAAGCAAAATTGTGATTCTCATGACCGACGGCCAAAACAACGCCGGAAAACTCGCGCCGCTCACGGTTGCCGAAGCCGCGAAAACGCTTGGCGTGAAGGTTTACACGATTGGCGTCGGAACGCGCGGCGAAGCGCCGATGCCGGTTTATTTCGCAGGCCGAAAAGCGGGTTATCGGATGCAGCCGGTGGATATTGACGAGGACACGTTGAAAAAAATCGCGGACATGACAGGCGGAAAATATTATCGCGCGGACAACGCGGAACGATTCAAGGAAATCTACTCCGAAATCAACAAGCTCGAAAAATCCGAGGCGCAGGTGAAGAAATTTTCGCAATACCGCGAATTATTTCCATGGTTCATTTCTCCGGCGATGGGATTGTTTCTCGTGGAAATCGTTTTGAGAAATACCTTGATGAGGAGATTGCCATGAGAAAATTGATCGTTTCGTCGAGATGGCGTATGAGAACATTTTTTCCGCTTTGGAGTCTTTGTCTGATTATTATTCTGTCTGGTTGCGCAACATCTCGCGTTTTCCAGGCTCCTTTCGCAGAAGTTAAAAGCGCTGTGGATCGTTTGCAGCCGGAAATCGTCCGCGAGATGTCACCCGAATGCGAGAGAGTTGGCCTTCTGACAAATTATCTCGCGGAGGCTGATTACGAAATTCGAATCCAAGATACGATGCTTCCTGCGTTTAGCCCGTATCTACAATTCCGGCTTAGGCGGGAGAGCGACACTAGAACAAAAGTTACTGTTGTGAGAGTGGCTAAAAATCCGGGGGCTTCGATAGGCTTATCACGCCGTCACGATTTGGAGCGTAAAAATATGAACGATTTAGCAGAGGAGCTTGAAAAGAAAAACTGATGTTTGACTCCCGACTAAAATTCCAATCGGTAATCGGCAATCGGCAATCGGCAATTCAATGAGTTTCGCGCGTCCGCATATTCTTTGGTTTCTGCTGGTGGTTCCGCTGGCAATGGCGCTCTTCTTTTGGTGGTCGGCGAAGGCGCGGCGAAAACTCATGGCGCAATTCATTCAGACGCGATTGCTGCCGGGACTGGTTCTCGGCGTTTCGCCAAAGCGCGAAAAATTTCGAGCCATTATTTTAATTCTCGCCGCCGCGTTTCTGATTCTCGCGTTGGCCCGGCCGCAATGGGGTTACGACATGGTGGAAGTCAAACAGCGCGGACTGGACATCGTGGTTGCGATTGACACTTCGAAAAGCATGTTGGCCGAAGACATCGCGCCGAATCGCCTCGCGCGCGCGAAACTCGCGGCACTTGATTTAATGCAGCAGGCAAAATTGGACCGTCTCGGCCTCGTTGCTTTCGCCGGCGGCGCATTTCTGCAATGTCCGCTGACGATTGACGACACGGCATTTCAACAAGCCGTCGAATCGCTCGACGTCAACACGCTTCCCCAGGGCGGCACCGCGATTGCCGAGGCGATTGATACGGCGGCGAAGGCGTTCAAGGAAGGCGATAATTACAAAGTGCTCGTGTTGTTCACCGACGGCGAGGATCACGATTCCGGCGCGGTGGATGCGGCAAAAAAAGCGGCTAAGGATGGTTTGCGGATTTTCACCATCGGAATCGGTTCGGCGAAAGGCGAATTGCTCCGCATCAAAAACGAAAACGGACAGAGCGATTACGTTCGCGATGAAAATGGAAACATTGTGATGTCGCGCCTGAACGAAAATCTTTTGCGCGAAATTGCCGGCGACGCGAGCGGATTTTATCTGCCGCTGCGCGGCGCGAACACGATTGACATGCTGTATCAACGCGGACTCGCGCCGCTGCCGAAATCGGAATCGGAGGAAAAATGGATTCGCCGCCCGCACGAGAGATTTTATTGGCCGCTCGGACTGGCGATTGTTTTGCTGGCGGCTGAAATGTTTTTTCCGGAACGGAAAAACGAACGGAACGGGCGCGTTTCCGGACGTCGTTCGACTGAAAACGCCGCGACGGAAAAATCGAAAAGCGCGGCGACTGTTGCGGCGATTTTCGGATTGCTGATTTTTTCAAGTGCGGCATTCGCTTCGCCGTCCGGCGCGTTGCGCGAATACAAATCCGGGAATTACGGCGCGGCGTTGAAGGATTACGAGCAATCGCTGGAAAAGCAAAAGAACGACGATCCTCGGCTGCATTTCAACGCGGGCGCCGCGGCGTATCGCGACGGGAAATTCGACCAGGCGGCGAAGCATTTCGATCAGGCGATTATTTCGCCGGATCTGAAATTGCAGGAGCAGGCTTATTACAATCTGGGCAACACGCTTTATCAACTTGGCGAACAGAATCCCGATCCATCGAAGAGATCGGAAACGTGGGAGGAATCGCTTCAAAAATACGAGAACAGCCTCAAGCTGAATCCGCAGGACACCGACGCGAAGTTCAATCATGATTTTGTCAAACGGCAATTGGAGAAGTTGAAGAAACAGCAGCAGCAGCAACAGCAACAGAATTCCAAACAGGACCAGTCCAAAAAAGATCAGAATTCAAAACAGAACCAGCAGCAAAATCAGCAATCGAAAAACGATCAGCAGAAACAGAACGAATCGAAATCCGACCAACAAAAACAACAGAAACAAAATTCTTCCGAACAGCAGAAAAAAGACGAAGCTCAAAAAAATCAGGAGCAACAAAAGAAATCCGACGAGTCGCAGGAAAAGAAAAATCAGGAACAGCAACAACAAAAACAACAGCAATCCGGTCAGCAGAAGAATTCCAAAAATGGCGGCGAAAAAGGACAGCAGCAATCCTATGCGCCCGGCGAAATGACGCCGCAACAGGCAAAGCAGTTATTGGATTCGCAAAAAGGCGATGAAAAACTGCTCCCGGCGAATCCTGAAAGACAAAATTCCGATCAGCAAACGCCGGTCAAGGACTGGTAAATTTTACGTTTGCTCGTTTCGCCTCACTCAGCAAACGTCTGACATTACTT
>DASSNZ010000172.1:0-8153 GCA_035701135.1 Verrucomicrobiia bacterium | reverse complement strand
GGAATGACTTCCGAGATGAATTCCGACGGCACGGAAACATCAACCCGATCTATCATTTCCAACATGCGCTTCACGTTTTCCGTGTAATCGCGAAGAACAATGATCTGGCTGCTGTCAATCGGCAGAATCGCATTCGGCATTTTGGCGAACGGTTGCAGCACTTGCGCGATTTCGCTCGGCTTGACGTATTTCAATTGCACGACGTGCGTGACGAATTGGCCGAAATCCGGCAATTCCTCCGCCGTGCGGCTGTCCGCGGGCGAACCTTCGGTCATCGCCTGCGCCTGCGGCACGGCTTTGACGAATTTATCTCCAACGTTGATCATCGTAATCCCATTCATTCCGAGAACCGTGTCCAATGCCCGAATGACTTCGCGTCGTGTCAGCGGCGTTTTCGTTGTCAGTGAAATCTGCGGCGCGCCGAGATTGGCCGGGCGCAACAGAGTCCGTCCCACGAAATTCGCATAAACCTCCAAAACCTGGTCCAGTGGCGCCGCGCGGAAATCAATCATTCCCGCCGGAACCGTCTCATTATCGCCAGGCGCGGCGGTTCCGGGCGCGGCAGCGGGCATCGCGGCCGGCGTGGAAGCCGGCGCGGGAATTCGCGGTTGCTCGGCGCGCGCGAATGGATTTGCAGGTTGGGCGGAATTGGGCGCGGCGACCTGCGCGGGCAATGTGCGTCCGAACGGCGGCGGCGCGGGAGCATTGGTTTTTGCGGGAGCAACTCCGGTTGTGGTGACGGGAATCGCGGGTTTCGGAGCCGTTTCGGATTTTAAAACGAATTGCTCGCCGGCTTTGGGCGGCTGAATCACAATTGACGCGGCAGCGTTGGTGGCGGGTGAGGTTGCGGCGGTTGAATTTGTTTTACCTTCCCCATTGTATTGCGTGGGAGCATTCGCAACCGCTGTAGCTTTCGGCGTTTCAGTCGCGGCGGAAGGCGTTTCGACCGCTTGAAATTTTGGCGGTGTATTCGAGCAGGAGGCCAGAAACAATAAAAGCAGAATGGGCAGGGTCGTTTTCATTTTTTCTTAAGCGGTGCGGCGTGATTCGGCAGCGGTCGCGCGGGCGCGGGACGTTTGACCGGCACGGCGGGATGCGGTGTTATTCTTGCCGGAGCAGGCGCGGGGCGGGCCGGTGCGGCCGTTTTCGCCGCGGGCGGCCTGGTCGTCGCGGGAGTTTTGGACGCCGATTTTTTTTCATTTTTCTGATAACTCGCGACCAGCGTGATGCTGGCATTGAGTTTTTGGCGGTTCTGATCGGCGGGCCGGATGGATAATTCGCGCACGCGGATGAGCGAATTTCCCGCGCCGAGACTGTAGAGAAAATTCACCAGTTCCTGTTCTCCCCCGACGACGGAAATAGTTTGGAGTTGCTCCACGAAAAATTGATTCGTGCTGGTGACGTGACGTGAATTGCCGTTGAAACCGATGCCGCTTTGGTTGACCTGCATCGTGATTGTCCGGAGAAATTGAATGGACTGGTCTTCCGGCGGAACTTGCGTGCCTTCGTTGGCGAGTTTCTGGATTTTGTCGCGCGTGGACGGAATCTGATTGATCGCGGATTGGTAAAGACCGAGTTTAGTCCGCGCCTTGGCCAGCCGGTTTTTGTAATTGCTCCAATCCCCGAAATGCGGCCAGATCCAGAAGACGTTCACGGCGAGGAAAAAGAGCAATCCGACGCCGACAACGAAACGGCGTTCCGATGGATTCAATCGCGCGAGGTAGCCGTTCATAGCTCGGTCCTTTTCAGTTCCAGATCGTAGCTCCACGTCACGTCGCCGCCGGGCCTGACGGTGACATGCGGCGGATCATTTTTTCTGACGTCGAACAGCGGCTGGCCGCGCACGACAACTTTGCGCAATTTATCGCTGAAATCGAGAATGGCGGAAACCTGATCTCCGGAAGCGCTGCCGCGAAGCGACAATGTTTTTTTCGTGCCGCTGAAAACCATGGAATCCACCGTGATGCCCATCGGCAATGTTTCCGCCACGGCTTCCCAACAATCCAGCGCGGCGAATTTCAAATCCTGCCGGTCTTTCAAAATCTGATATTGCGCCTGAAGCTGGAGCGAATTGGTGTAACTGCCGCCGAGCGATTTCACCTGCGCCTCCACCGCGTTGGTCCGATAGCCTAACATGGAAAGCGCAGCGAAATAAATGATCAGTCCAACGACATACAAACCCAGCACCGCGCCCAATCCGCGCATCCAAAGCCGATCCACGAATTGCTGGTGATAACGGACCGCGAATTCCTGCGGGAGCAAAGTGGATTGCGCGTTGGAATCGGTTGCCGCGCGCCGCGCCGTGCGCGCGGCGATTTCCGTCGCGGGCAGCGGCGGGATGATTTCAATGGACTGTTCCAGTCCTTCCTGCAACGGCTTGAGCCATTCCGCCGCGAGGCCGTCGTCCGCGACCAGATGCCAGCGAGGCGGCGCGGTGAGCCAGCCTTCCAGTTCGCCGGCCCAGGCCATTTGCATCACCTGATCTTTCAGGCTTGCGGCCCGGTTGGATTCGCCGGGCAACGTGAGCAGATCCACATTCTGCAAAATGCCGCCGTACCACCAGGCGACGAGCGCGGTGTTTTTTCCGCCTTGCGCTTCGGGAAAAATCCACGCGCCATCCTCTTTGGCGTGGATCGCCTGCAATTGATCGAGCAGGGGAAGTTCAAGACGGTCCGCGAGATAACCTTCGCCTTCGAGTTTGCCGAGGAATTCCTCCACGACATTGCGCGAAACGAACAGAAGAATAATCGTCTGCATCGGCCCGGACGGATTCGGAATCGCGTGCATGCTCCAGACCGCTTGCGTGACGGGAATGGGCGAAAGTTTTTCCAATTGCAACTCGACCATCGAGCGCGTTTCTTCCGGCGTGCTTTGGGGAAATTGCGCGACGCGAATGAAAACGTGCTCGGGCGGAAGCCACGCGATGTTCAATTTTTTTTGCCAGAGCGATTTGCGGATGATCGCCGGCGGAAGCGGTTCGCCGTTGCGGCGCGCCTGCTCGCGATTCAGGCGAAAGGAGCCGCCGTCAAACTGCCAGATCTGGCGCTTGTCCGCGCCGATTTGCAGCACATTGCAGGATTGCCAGCGGGCCATATCAGGAAGGATTTGCGACGGCGGAATTTTGGCGGACGCGCCGGTCGCGTGAAAACCGCGAATCGTAAATCGTCAATTGGCTTGGTCGCGACATAACTTTTGGCTGTTCCCGAAATTATTTCTTCGCCTCTTCCAACGAATCCAGATGTTCCTCGATCTGTGTGACGCGCAAAACTTCCTCGACGGTGGTCAGTCCGGCTTTGACTTTGTTCCAGCCGTCCACGCGGAGCGTGCGCATTCCGCCTTCCATGGCGCGCTGCGCGATGGTCGAGGACGCGGCGCGATTTAAAATAAGCGGACGCAATTGCTCGGTGAGCAGCAGCAATTCATAAATCGCGAGCCGGCCCTGATAACCGAGTTGACGGCAATCCTCGCATCCCGCGCCGTGCATAAAACGCGTCGTGTCAATTTCGCTTTCGGGAAAACCGATTCGCATCAGGTAATCGCGCTCGACTTTTTGCTCGGTTTTGCAATGCGGACAAATCGTGCGGACCAGGCGTTGCGCCATGATTGCTTCAACGGACGAGGCGACCAGAAACGGCTCGATGCCCATGTCCACCAATCGCGTGAACGCGCTCGGCGCGTCGTTTGTATGCAACGTCGAGAAAACCAAATGGCCCGTCAGCGCCGCGCGAATCGCGATTTCGGCGGTTTCGAGATCGCGGATTTCCCCGATCATGATTACGTTCGGGTCCTGCCGCAAAATGTGGCGCAGCCCCATCGCAAATGTCAGTCCGATTTCCGGGCGCACCGCAATCTGGTTGATGCCTTTGAGTTCGTATTCGACCGGTTCCTCGACGGTGATGATGCGTTTATGCACGGAGTTGATCGTGCTGAGCATCGCGTAAAGCGAGGTGGATTTTCCAGAACCGGTCGGGCCGGTGACGAGAATAATTCCGTGCGGCTTGACGATGAGTTCGCGGATCGCCGCCTCGTCGCGCGGCGCAAACCCCAACTTGTCGAGACTGAGAAAAATTTTTCCGCGCGAGAGCAAACGCAGCGATGTGCTTTCGCCATAAACCGTCGGAACGGTGGAAACGCGGATGTCAATTTCCTCGCCTTTGATGCGGACATTGATGCGTCCGTCCTGCGGCAGACGTTTTTCCGCGATGTTCATTCCGCTCATCACTTTGATGCGCGAGAGAATCGCGGATTGAAAACGCTTCAACTGCGGCGGCATCGGCGTCTGATGCAGAATGCCGTCAATGCGATAGCGGATGCGCAATTCATCCTCCTGCGGTTCGAGATGAATGTCCGTCGCGCGATCTTTGTAGGCTTCCCAGATGACCTGATTGACGAATTTGATGACGCTGGCTTCCTGTTCGCCTTCGGTGATCTCCTTGTCGCCGATGAGCAATTCCAGCGGTTCGTCCTCCGTTTCCTCGCCCATTTCCTCCAGCGTTTCGGCGCCGACGCCGTAATAGCGTTTGAGCGCTTTTTCGATTTCCGGTTTTGGCGCGAGCGCAAATTGCACGGCGCTGCGGGCATCGAAGCGAACGGCGTTCAACATCGCGGTGTCGAACGGATTGCTGACAGCGACCTGCACGGTTCCGTCGAAAACGTCCGTGGGCATGACGGAATGTTGGAAGGCGACTTTGGTGGAAATTTTCGTGCGCGCCTGCGTTGGAATTTCAAGCCGCGCCATGTCGAGATAAGGCCAGTTCAGCGCCTGCGCGAGTTTTTGAAGGAACGCATCTTCGGTGATGCCGCGTTCGCGGCAGATAAAGCCAAGCAACGACTCCTGCGAGCCGTTTTCGACCGCCACGCGCCAGGCCCTGGCGTGCTCCTCGAATTGCTCCGGAGTCACCAGGCCCATGCGGGCAAAAAATTCTTTCAGCGATAGGAAAGCCATTCAGTCAACGTAACGTTTCCTTAATACACGCCAAAGTAAGGAAAGTTGCGGAACCGGTCAAAGTATTTGCGGAAACGCGCGGGATTTGGAAACGAATGGCGCGAAACAATTCCGTTCTGGACAAATCGCCGACGCTCGGAATACAGTCGCGCGCACGAACCTGGTGAAAACATTGCCTGACAGATTGCGCGGTTTCGCTTTCCAAAAAATAGCCGCGTTGTTGATCGCAATTGTCGGGCTGTGCGCTACGGCGCGCGGACAAACTCCACCGCCTATTGTTTTTGGATTTAGCAATGCACCGGATCCGGTTGCGGTTAATGAAACTGTAACGTTTACGATTGGATTGACGAATCAATTACTTAATCCGCTGGGCCTTACTTTTGTCACGAATTCATTTTCTTCTACCGTCACATTTATCACCGCAACTCTTGACAATATAAGCGTCAATTTAGGCGGATTTTTTACCCAATCCGAATCAAACGTGGTTTTTACGATTCCGGAAATTGCCCTCGGGTCGCAAATGACCATCTCCGTCCAATCTTCTGTCGCAGGAACATTGACGGATACTATTGATGTCGCCAGTCAGGGATTCAGTTCTTTGACGACATTCACTTCCGTTCAGGTCACCAATTCCGTTCCGACCTCAGCCGATCTATCCGTGAGCATCAACCCGCCGCCGTTCGGCGCGCTCGTGCATGATTACGTCACGTACGGAGTCACGGTGAAAAATCTCGGAAGCGCGGTTACGAACGTCGTTTTAAGCAACAGCATTCCCGCCGGGGTGAAACTGATCTCCGTTTCGCCGGAAAATTCCTCAGCGACTTTGATCAACATCAATTCCCTTACGAACGGCGCGTCGCGAACGTTTCAATTTACCATCGAACCGACCAATTCGGGCGTGCTCACTTTGTCCGCTTCGGCGAGCGTCGCGGGTTTATCGGAAACAAACAACGCGGATAATGTGGCAACGACGAATCTCACGGTCGGCGATCTGGTTTTCGGTCAATTGACCGCGACAAGCCTTTCCGCGATGGAAC
The DNA here is from genome assembly GCA_035701135.1 of Verrucomicrobiia bacterium. Classification (GTDB taxonomy): domain Bacteria; phylum Verrucomicrobiota; class Verrucomicrobiia; order Limisphaerales; family DASXHY01; genus DASXHY01. The sequence continues at coordinate 2,171 of DASSNZ010000172.1, read as the reverse complement.
TGGATCGCCAGACCGGTTTGATGGAGCAAACGATTCGCGTGTCAAATGTCAGCACGTCCGATGTTTCCTCCGCGCGCGTGATTGTCACCGGACTGGCAAAATCGAATCTCGTGTTCAACGCCGTCGGCACGAACACGCTCGGCAGCAATGCTCCGAATCCGTTTGTGGTTTACACCGGCAAACTCGAAGCGGGTGCAAGCGTGGATTTGCTGATGGAATATTTTTCACCGGCGCGAGCGCCGTTTGATTTGCCGGATTCCGATTTTGTCGCCGTCGGCGGGCCGTCCGTCAATCTTTCCACAACCAATTCTCCCGCGCCGAATATTCTCCGAAGTGTTTTTTTGGGCGATAAAGGTTTTTTTATTGAATTCGACGCGATACTGAATCGCAGTTACTCGATTATCTATAGTGATAACGTGAACTTCTCCAACGCGCTGATCGCGCAGCCGCCGATTATCGCCCACGCGAATCACGTGCAATGGATTGACGACGGTCCGCCGAAAACGATCAGCGAGCCGACGAATTCGATGCGATTTTATCGCGTTTTGCTGAACCCATAGCTTCGTGCGCCAATGCGAAAATCCTTGCACAAAAATTTCAGAGCGCGGTTGTGGTTTCCCGGATTGGCCGTCGCGCTGCTTGCCGCGCCGCGCGTTCACGCGCAATATGAATCGGATTGGACGCGCAATTTTCGCGTCGGCATTCTCACCGGATTCAACATCAAAGCGGATTTTCATACGGGCCAAAATTTCAATCTTGGCGGAAACAAACTGGGCGATCCCACGCAACCGGGCGGAAATCACGTTTTCGACGACGGCTATGTCAAATTGGACCAAACCGGAAACGCGGGCGGGCTGACCGCCAATTGGGGTTACGACAGCGCCGATCAGGTTTCCGGTTCCTCGTTGCTGATGCACAGCACGACTTCATTCAGCACCACAAGCCGTTCGGGAACGGGCGACGACACGCCTTATGTCGGTTTTGATATGGCTTACGGCGGCGTTATTCATCGCTGGCAACAAATGCGGCTTGGATGGGAACTGGGTTTTGGACTGTTGCCGATTACGATCAGCGAACATTCCTCCGGACCCGCGACGATTAATCGCCGCGTATTTTCCTATGACACGGGAGGAATCATCATGCCCGCCGCTCCGTATCGCCACGATGCGAACGGAACCGGCCCGCTGATCGGCGACACCGCGACGGAATTGGATTCCGAAACTTCAGACGGAACGGACAACAGCAAGCAAACACTGGACGTAATGCTGTTTCCGATTCGCCTCGGCCCGACCCTCTTCTGGGATGTCGCTCCGAAAGTTGGACTTTCCCTCGGCGCTGGACCGGCGCTGGGAATTGTGACCGGCAGTTACAAATTCGACGACGCGCTGAACGTGGGCGGAACCGTCACGCATCATAAAGGCGAAATCAACCAGACCGATGTGGTGTTCGGCGGATACGTGAATGCGACCGTCACATATCACGCCGTTGCGAATGGCGATTTTTATCTCAGCGCGGAATACATGCCGATGGGCAGTTCGACTTTCAGCGGCGGCGGACGCCAGGCGAAACTGGATTTAAGCGGCGCGGTTTACGTTTCGGCCGGAATCAACTGGCCGTTTTAAACGCGTCAAAATTTCGTCAGCTTTTCCAATTCCTTGAACCGCGCGTTAATGTTCGCGCGTTTCGTTCTCGTCGTCGTCGTCAGGCCGAAACCTTCGCAGCAGAACGACGCCGTGACACTTCCAAAAACCATTGCGCGGCGGATGTTTTCATCCAGCGAACCTTTCGCCGTCGCGAGATAACCCATCATTCCTCCGACGAACGAATCGCCCGCGCCGGTCGGGTCCACGACCTTTCGCAGCGGATACGCCGGGCAAATGAAAATGCCGCGCGGGCCGGACAAAATCGAACCATGCGAACCTTTTTTCACGATCACGTATTTCGGTCCCATCTTGTGAATTTTTCGCATTGCGGCGAACACATTGTCTTCTTTCGTCAGTTGATGCGCTTCGCTGTCGTTCAGCACAAAACCGTCAATGCGCTTGAGCAGACGAATCAAATCCGGCAAAGCGATGTTCAGCCACAAATCCATCGTGTCCGCGACGACGAATTTCGGCCGGCGCATCTGATTCAAAACGTGATGCTGCAATGCCGGCGCGATGTTTGCCAGC
>DASSNZ010000171.1:0-18777 GCA_035701135.1 Verrucomicrobiia bacterium | reverse complement strand
CGCAACGGTTCTGAAATGGTGTGTTCCTCATTGAACCATTTTCCCAAATCCACCAGTTTGCAACGGCGCGAGCAAAACGGTCCGTAAGGCGCGGCAAACCAATCGCCGACTTTTTTACAAACGGGGCATTTTATTTTCGTAATATCCGCCATGAACTAACTTAACCACCAGGAATTTTAACGCAAAGGCTTTACGAAGGCGCAAAGGAGCAGAGACGCGAAGAAAGAAATTTTCTTTTCAAAAGTCGCGTCCCGACGCGTTTCGTTAATCATTTCCCGATTCCACTGGAATCCGTATTCATCCGTGTCTATCCGTGGTTGAACAGTTTTAGCGGAAATCGGATTTCGCGTTTCGGCGCTCTCGCTAATGGCTTTCAACGACCTGAACCTGTTTCGGAAACAACGGCAAATAATCCAACATGATTTGTTCCGCCTCGTTCAGATTCACATCCGGCGCGATCACTTTGTCGTCCGTGTCCGCGTCATCGTCGTCATCCGGTGCGGTGATTTCCGTCGCGTCCAGTTTGGCCAGCGAAACCGAATTCGTCACGGCGTGGTTGTCGTCCGGAAGCGATGCCGACGCGAGGGAATTTGTTTTTTGCACCGGCGGCGGCAGTCCCGGAAGCTCGGCCTGTTTCAGCGAAATTTCATAAACCTTTTCGTTGGAATCCTTGCGGGCGCGCAATTCCGCTTCGCGCGCTTTTTTGCGCTGCTCCGCTTCTTCGTTTTCCGCGAGCCGTTCTTTCTCGTTCAATGAAATGGTTTTGTCCGCCTGCTGTTTTCGGAACAATGCGATCTGTTGCCGGACGAACTCGAAGTCCTCGTTCGTGGAAACGCGCTGATTGGACCGGCGCAGCAATTCGCCCAGATACGGCTGCACCAGATTGAGCTTTTGATAATCCGCGCTCGCGATCGTGTCCCAGGGCATCGGATGTTCGAGCGAGCTTTCGCCGATGTCTTTGGCGTAATTCCATTCCGAAGGCAAAACGATGTCCGGCATCACGCCTTTCAACTGCGTGGACGCGCCGCTTGCGCGATAGAATTTCCGAATCGTGAATTTCAGCGCGCCGGCTTCATCGGGATCCGCGTCGTCGAATCGAACCAGTTGACTGAGCAAACTGACGGTTTGCACCGTGCCTTTTCCGTGCGTGGATGTATCGCCGACAATCAGCGCGCGGCCGTAATCCTGCAATGCGCCGGCGACAATTTCTGAAGCGGAGGCGCTGAAACGATTGACCAGCACAATCATCGGCCCGTCCCAGACGACCGATGGATCGTTGTCTTTTTCCACCTTCACGCTGCCGTCCAGATCGCGGACCTGCACGACCGGACCTTTTTTGATGAACAATCCCGTCAGGCGAATCGCTTCCTCCAGCGAACCGCCGCCGTTGAATCGCAAATCAAGAATCACGCCCTTCACATTTTCTTCCTTGAATTTATTCAACAGCTTGGCGACATCCACCGAAGTGTAAGCGCGATCCTGCGGCGCGACTCCGTCCGACGAAGCCTGCGGACTGCCGATGTCCATCGGCGCGTAAAATGAGGGGAGGTCAATAACGCCGAGCCGCGTGGTTTTTCCTTTCGTGTTCGGGACATCAATGATTTTTCCTTTTGCCGCCTGATCGGCCAGCGGGATTTCGTCACGAATCAGGCTGACGACTTTGTGCTCGGAGGAACCCTCGGGAATAATCGTCAGGCGCACTTCGGTGCCCTTCGGCCCGCGAATCAGTTGCACCGCTTTGGGCAAACTCATGTCCACGATGTCCACCGGTTTTTCATCGCCCTGCGCGACAGCGATGATGCGGTCTCCGACTTTGATTTTTTTGCTCTTGATTGCCGGGCCGCCCGGAAGCAGACGTTCGATTTTGCAGTAACCGTCTTCCGGCGTGGAGCGCAATTCCGCGCCGATGCCGAAGAGTTGCAGGTTCATGCTGATCTTGAAATCCTTCAACGCGGCTTTGTTGAAATAATCCGAGTGCGGATCGTAAACATTCGCCAGCGCGGTCAGATAAATCCCCATCACATCTTCGTTGTCCCAATCCTTGAACATGTGCAACGTGCGCTGGTAGCGATGCGTCAGCGTTTCCACAATCTGCTCGCGCTGGGATTTGGCGGACATGACGGAATTGGTATCGTGACCGGCCGCGGTTTTTTGGTTTTTGGAATCGAGTCCCAGTTTTTCCTGCAAATATTCGAAGCGCAATCGCTCGTGCCAAAGTTTCTTTGCCTCGTCCAGATTGCGCGGATAATCCGCATCGCGCCGGTCCACGGCGATCCGGTCGTCGGTGTTGAATTCAAATTTGTCGTTCTTCAGCCATTCATCCACGCACGCGGCGCGCTGTTGCAGGCGCTCGAAAAAGCGATTGAAAATTTCATACGCCGGCGTCGTGTCCGCCACGCCCCGGCGGGTCAAAGTCAGGTTGTCCAGGTTCGTGCGGAAACGCGTGAATTGCGCGAGATCGGATTGTAGAAAATGAAGATGCTGCGGATCGAGCGTTTCGAGATAGCGATCCAGAAATTCGCTCGAGATGCCATCATCAAATGGATGATGCGAATAATGATATTGCTCGAGCAAACGCGCCGTGAAAAACGCAATGCGCCCGTCCTCCGGTCCGGGCGTCAGGTGAAAGAAAACGCGGTTCGTGTCCGTGGCGGCGCGGGCGGACATTGCCGGAATTGCACTGGAGCAGAATGCGAGCAGGAAAAGGCGCGCGCCAAAAATCAATTGTCGTCTCATGAATTTCAAAGTCGGATAATATTGCACAGGTTAGACGCCTTGCCGCAACAACTGTTCAGAATCACAAAAAAATCCCGGACGCGCAAAGCGCCTCTTGCGATGAGGCATTTCTCTGCTAAACTGTCCGGCTGATTCGTTTAACAAGTAAATTTGCAAGCAGTTGAAGAAGAAAAATTTTTCGCGACGACGTTTTCTAACAGTCGGTTCACTCGGTGTCTGCGGCGGCGTGATTGCCGGCGCAACGGATATTTTGCCGGCCCGGCTTTTGCGCGGATTCATCGCTGAAACCCGCCGGCCCGTTCTCAAACCTGGCGCCATTCCTCATCCGGAACTTTGGAACCCAAACACCATCACCGCCGCGTGGCTCGGCCATGCCAGCGTTCTGCTGAATTTCTATGGCGTCACCATTCTGACCGATCCCGCGCTTTTCAGCCGGATCGGCGCGGACACGCCCGTCGGCACGATCGGTCCGAAACGCCTCGTCGAACCGGCGCTCACGCCGAAACAATTGCCCGAAGTTGATCTCGTGCTGCTTTCCCACGCGCACATGGATCATTTCGATCCTGCAACGCTGCGTTATCTGCCATCCAAAACCCGTGCTGTCACCGCGAATTCCACGGCGGATTTGCTGCGCGACATGAAATTCAAACAACCGATGGAACTGGCGTGGGGCGAAAAAACGAAAGTCGCCACCGCGAACGGCGAGGTCGAAATCGAAGCGTTCGAGGTGAATCATTGGGGCGCGCGCTGGAAGTACGACAAACGCCGCGGCTACAACGGCTACATCATTTCGCGCGAGGGAAAAAAAATCATTTTCGGCGGCGACACCGCGATGTGCGATTCGTTTCGTTCGTTGCGGAGCAAAGGTCCGTTTGAATTCGCGATCATGCCGATTGGCGCCTACGACCCGTGGATTTTCGCGCATTGCTCGCCGGAACAGGCGGTGCAAATGGCGAACGACGCGGGCGCGAATCATTTTCTGCCGATTCATTTCAACACGCTTCCGTTCGGACGCGAGGGAATGGTGGAGCCGATCACGCGCATGGAATCCGCGATTGAGAACGAACGCATCGGCTGGCGCAAAGTGGGGCAGACGTTCAGCCTGGAAGGCCGCGTTCAATGCGAGCCGGCGGATGCGCTGGCGGCGTAATCAGCGGATGGTTTCATATTTCCGGTTCTGCAAATCCCTGAACAGCGATTCGAACCAGAGCCGGACCCACATCCAGATCATGCGCCAGACGCCGCGCCGTTCGTAGCGGCGCATTGAGGTGATCGCGGATGTTTTGCCGATGTATGTGTAACGACCAAAACGCTCAAGCCGGCGAATCAATTCGCTGTTCTCGCGCACTTCCAATTTTTCGTTGAAACCGCCGAGCTGGATAAAATGTTTTTTCCAGCAAAGAATCACGCCCGAACTGCCGTGATGCAGCGCCGAGCGGTGCATGAAATTTTTGAGAAGATAAATCATGCGATAAGCGAAACGATCCGAATCCGGCCTGCCCTTCAAAGTGCCCGCCGCGTGTTTGCGCGAAAAATTTTCCGCGATAATCCGCAACGCATTTTTTTCCAGAACCGTGTCCGCGTCGAGAAACAGAAGCAGTTCGCCTTTGGCCATTCGCGCGCCAAGATTTCGCGCGACACCGAGATTTTTTTTCGACAACACCACGAGACGGTCGCAGTTTTCCCTCGCCACGTTCGCCGTGTTGTCCGCGCAACCGTTCGCAACGACGATGACTTCGCGCGCGGGGTATTTTTGGCGGCGCAACGCGGAGAGAGTTTGCGCGATGTAGCGTTCCTCATTGTGCGCGGGAATAATGACGGAAATGGTTTTGAGCCGTTTTTTGCCCGCAGGCCGGCGCGCGGATTTTTGAGCGGCCGATGATTTTACAAGCGATTCTCCCTTTCGCGCGAGCAGTTCCATAATATCCATGTCAAAAATTCTCCCAGTAAAGATTCCGTTTCCATCGGGCAAAACCCTACGAAACCGTTGCTTCACGAAACGTCGAACATCGAACATCAAACGCTGAATGCCCAGGCCAGTCGCGTCAGCCGGTTTTCAGCGATCTTCCATCGTCCATCTTCGATATTCAGTGTTCGATGTTCGTTGTTCAATGTTTGAAGTCCAATCCCGCGTGCATTCACTTCCCGTCGGAATTGTTTTTATCCGCAAGCGGCAGCGGTTTCATTGTCATCGGATCCCGCAGCGGCAATTCCGTAATATTGCCGCCGGCCAAATCCTGCAATTTCACCGGATGACCCGGATAGCCGAGCAGAATGTCTTTCTTGTTTCCGACAACGAGAATCACCATGTCATTGGTGTGCAGATATTTTTTCGCGACTCGCAGCACGTCCTGCTGCGTGACGGCGTTGATTTTGTTTCGGACATTTTTCCAATAATTCGGGTCCTTCGCGTAACGCCCGGTGAATTCGTCCTGCGCGAACGTGCTGGCCACCTGCGCCTTCGTCGCGAACGTGCGCGGAAACGTTTCGATAAATCCGCTCTTGGAAGTTTCGAGTTCCTGCTTTGTCACATCGCCTGCCGTCATGCTGCCAATTTCCTGAAGCACGAGCGACGCGGCGTAAGCGACCGTTCGCGATTTGGATTGAAACGCCGCCGTGAACGTCAGCGGATAATAAACGCCGCCCGGAAAACTCGAGTATGCCGAATACGCCAATCCTTCATCCGAACGAACGCGATTCATAATGCGCGACGTGAATCCGCCGCCGCCGAGAATGTCGTTCATGATAATTGCCGGAAAATAATCGGGATTATCGCGCGTGATGCCGGGCAGCATCATTGCCACGCGGCCCTGGTTCACGTCTTTGTTCACGATGTAAACTCCGGGCGCGGCGAAAGTTGTATTCGTCGGAATCGGCGGCGGTTGTTCACCGGTGAACGGCCATTCGGAGAAAAGTTTTTCCAGTTTGGAAGTCATTTCCGCGCGATCAAAATCGCCGCTGACCGCGACGACAAAGTTCGACGGATAAAACCATTTTTTGTGAAACGCTTCCAGGTCGTCGCGCGTGATGGATTGGATGGAATCAGCGGTCGAATAATCGTTCGCCCAGAAATTCGTGCCATACGCGAGAAAACCCGCCTGACGCGACTGAATGGAACTGGAATCATCGTTGCGCTGTTGCATCGCCTGAAGAAGCTGCTGTTTTCGCAACGCGATTTTGTCCTCCTGAAATTGCGGCGCGGTCAGAACGCCTCGCAGAATTCCAAGCCCTTCGTCCAGATCTTTTGAAAGCAGATTAAGCGAAACACTTCCTTGCGTTCCGCCAACTCCGGAACTGAGCATTGCCGCGAGAAACGCCAGCCGCTCGTCCAGTTGCTCGGCGGTTTTTCCCGGAATGCCGCTGTGCGCGAGCAGATAGCCGGTGAGTTCCGCAAGACCTTCTTTTCCTTTTGGATCAAGATAACTGCCGGTGTGAACGTAAACGGAAATGTTCACAAGCGGCAATTCCTTGTCGGGAACAATGTAGGCGACCGGGCCGGACTGGAGCGGAACGCGATATTTCTGCGGCGACGGCGGTTCGTAATTGAGCGGCGGAAATTTTAATTCATTCGGAAGGTCCGGAATATCGGAATTGGAAACGCCCGTCTGTTCCGTTTGCGCGGGAGCGGAAGCGGTTTGCTTCTCAACCATCGCCGGCGCGCGCTGCGTTTTTGTTTCCGCTTTGGTGCGGCATCCCGCGCCGGAAAAAAGGAGAATTGCTCCGGAGATGACCGCCGCGAATTGAAAAGATTTCTTTTTCATGAACGTGTTTATTTGGAAGGTTGCGCCGCCGTTTCCTCGCCGCCTTTGCGCGTGTAAATCGCCACGGTCCGGTTGTTCTTCGTAAAATATTTATTGGCCACGCGTTTCACGTCGTCCGCCGTGACGGCCTGGATTTTTGGACCGGCGTTATTGATTTCGCGCCAGTCACCTTCGCCTTCGCAATGAATCAATTGCTGGAAAATCGGCGTGTTGGAACTGAGCCGGCGGTATTCGGCGGCGGCAAAATTATTTTTAACTTTTTGCAGTTCCTCGGGAGGAACGGTTTCCGTTTTCAATTTTTGCAGCGCGTCGTAAATACCTTGCTCGACTTCCTCCGGCTTATGGCCTTCGCGCGCCTCGCCGCCGGCGTTGAAATAACCTTCCCATTTCTGCGAACCCTGGCCCGCGTAAGTGTCCGTCGCGATGCCGCTGCCCAGAACCAGATCCTTGTAAAGCCGGCCGGGTCGCGTGGAGAGAATTTCGCCGAGAATTTCCAGCGCGTAGGAATCCTTGTGTCCGAACGGAACGGTGTGCCAGAGAATGTCCACCTGCGGATTGGTTTCCGCTTTCGCGTACATGCGTTTTTCCGCGAGCTGCGGCACTTCGAGCGTCACGACATCCGGCGGATTGATTTTGCTGCGGGGAATGCGCTCAAAATATTTTTCCGCAAGTTGAATGACATCGTTGGTTTTGAAATCGCCTACGAGGACGAGTGTGATGTTTTGCGGCGAATAATATTTGGCGCGAAAATCATCGGCTTCCGCCTTGCTGATTTCCGGAATGTCCGAAGGCCAGCCGACGACCGGCCAACTGTAAGGACTGGATTCCCAGAACATGGAATTGAATTCCTCGCCGAATTTGCCCAGCGGCGTCGAGTCGGTCCGCATCCGGCGCTCTTCAAAAACAACGTCGCGTTCGGAATAAAATTCCCGAAAAACCGGATGCCAGATGCGCGCGGATTCCATCCACATCCAAAGCTCGAGTTTGTTGGCGGGAACGGTTTCGAAATACGCCGTCATGTCCTCGGTCGTGAACGCGTTCATTCCGGACGCGCCTTCCGCCGTGAAAATGCGCTCGAACTCATTTTTCACGAGAATTTTTCGCTGTTCCTGCACAAGCTCGTTGAATCGCTTCAGCAACTCTCGGTAACGCGGCGTTTCGTTTTCCGGTTTTTGCAGATCATCAATTTCGCCTTTGCGGTACATCGCGCCCATTTTTGATTTTTCCTGGCGCATCTGTTCCTGAACCTCTTCCTGTTCCGCGATGATCTGCTGGTCTTTCTGATAATCCGTCGTGCCGATTTTTCGCGTGCCTTTGAACATCATGTGCTCGAACAGATGCGCGATGCCGGTCATACCCGGCCGCTCGTTGGAGCTGCCCACGTGCGCGACCCATCCGCCCGCGATGGTCGGCTCGTCGTGACGCTCAACCATCAAAACACGCATTCCGTTGGAAAGCTGTTTTTCGACGACGGGAACCTGTTGGGCCTGTGAGAGCGCTGTGGCGAAGAAGAGGAGCAACAGCGGCAGAAGTGTTTTTTCGGAACGTCGTTTCATTTTCATAAACCCGCGGCAAATTTTGATTTCCTTGAGACAGAAGTTAGGCGATTGCCGTTCAAGTGCAAAAGAAAAGATTTTTGATCCGCGTTTGAGTTTCGGATTTTTGGAATTTCGGATTTGGAACTTGGAGTTTGGATTTCAATTGGCCGCTTTGTGCCGCGCTTGACTTTCATTTCGCGACATTCAACGCTGCCGCATGAAAACCTTTTCCCGAATCGCAATGTTCGCGGTCGTTTCTTTCGCGTTGATTTCCGGCTCAATTTCCAGTCGCGCGGATGAAAATATTTCCGCCGCCATCACGCCCAAATCCCGCGTGGAACTTTTCGATGGAAAAGATTTCAGCGGATTGACCTTCTGCATGTCGCGCAACGCGGATCCGATGAAAACGTGGAGCGTTGAAAACGGAGTTATTCATTGCGCCGGAAAACCGACGGGCTATCTGCGAACGGAAAAAAATTATCGCGACTACAAACTGACCGTCGAATGGCGCTTTGTGAAAATCGCGCCCAAAGCCGACAATTCCGGCGTGCTCGTGCATATTCAATCGCCCGACCGCGTCTGGCCGCGCTGCATTCAGTGCCAGGGAAAATCCGGCGCGCAGGGCGATTTGTTTTTGATGAGCGGCGCGGAAAGCAAGGAGCATCTGGGAAAGGATGCCAATACCGCGCTGCCGAAATACGGCGAGTCGAACGAAAAACCCGTCGGCGAATGGAATACCTGCGAACTCATCTGCGCCGGCGACTCCGTCAAAGCGTATATCAACGGCAAACTCATGAACGAAACGACGGAATGCACGATTTCCTCCGGCGCAATCGGCATCCAAAGCGAAGGTGCGGAAATCGAGATTCGGAAGATGTATATCGAGCCGTTGAATGGGCATTAAGAATCCTTGTAATTTTCAGCGGATTGCACAGGATAACGGGTAAATCACCCGAGACATTTTTCCCTTTTTTATGAAAAATATTCTCATCGCCGTTCTTCTCGCCGCGGCTGTCGCGCTCGGCGTCGTTTGTGCGCATCAGCGGAATCAACTCGAAAAACAGCGGGCCGAAACAACTGCGATTCAAGCGCGTCTCAGTTCGGCCGAGCAGCAGTTGAAGGCGCGCGAGGAAGCCGACGAAAAAGCCGCCTTCGCCGAACAGAAAGCGAAAATTCTGCAACAGACTTTAAGCCAGACCTCCGCCGAGGCCGCCAAACAGTCGCAACAGGTCGCGCAGTTGAAGGAATCACTCGCGTCGGTGAAAACGAATTCAGAAAGCGGTATCAATTTCACGAAGTTTCTCAAGGATCCCAAAATGCGCGACCTGATCAAATCGCAGCAAAAGGTGGTTCTCGGACCGACGGTTGCAAGAATGTACAATCCTTTTTTTCAGCAGGTTAATCTCACGCCGGAGCAAAGCGATCAATTGAAGGATTTGCTGGAAAAAAAGATGATGGCGGCGTCGGATGCCGGACTTTCCATGCTCGGCGGCGACGTGGACGCCGCGAAACGGGATGAGTTGGGACAGCAAATCAAGGAGCAGAACGACGCTTACGACGCGCAGATCAAGGATCTTCTCGGTGACGAAAATTACCAGGAATTTCAGACGTACGAAAAGAGCGCGCAGGATCGCGTCGCCATCAGCCAGTTCAGTGATCAGCTTGCCGGCACGTCCACACCACTGACTTCCGATCAGGAACAGCAATTGGCCCAGGTATTGAGCGACGAGCGCGCGGGTTTTCATTGGACGACGGATTACAATAATCAAAAACCTGGCGAGATGGATTACGCCGAAATGTTCAGCCAGGATCGGCTGGATCAATACGCGAAAGAGAAAAAACAATTTGACGAAGAATATCTGAATCGCGCGAAACAGATTTTAAGTCCGGACCAATTCAAGGCTTTGGAAGCATTCCAAAAAAATCAAACCGAACTTCAGATCATGGGAATGAAAATGGCCGGGCAGATGTTTGGAAAATAATTTGAGGGGAAGGGGAAATTATCCGCGGCTCGCCATAATTTTGCGGAACATTTTCGATGCAAGCCGTTAAAACGCGAAGACGCAAAAGTTAGAATACGTCGGAAAGGTATTTCGTCAGCGTGGCGTCCGGAATGCGGATCCGTTTATGAGCATCAACGGTCAATGTCTTCACAATGGGAAATTCCCATTGTCCCCGGACATTTTCAAGCCCCAAACCCGGATAGAAAACCCTTCTGACGCGGACAAAACCGGATAAATCTATTTTTTCGAATTATGGCAATCTGCGCGCTTTGCCCGCAGCTTTTGCGTTCTGACTTTCATCGCTCTTCTGCAGCCTTTCAAAAGCGAACGGTGGCGTGGTGGATTACAAGCGTTGGCGCGTTGATGGCGAGCAAATACGGGACAGCTATCAAAACGCAGATTAATTTCGTTTTCGCGGTTGCCGTTGCCGGATTTTGTTTTGCCGGATTTCCTGGCGCGTTTGCGTCCTTTGCACCTTTGGGTTTTGCTCCGCGCGATTTTTTCAGCCTCGACACGACAGTGTTGTTCCGGTTTGCTTTGCGGGATTTTGATTTGCCGCAAAGAATGAACGCAGAACAATTAGCCAAAGCCAAATCTCTCGGATTTTCCGATAAACAAATCGCCAATCTCGTCGGAAAAACCGAAGGCGAAATCCGCGCGCGCCGCAAGGAACTCGGCATTCTACCGAGCTACCGGCTGGTGGACACGTGCGCCGCGGAGTTCGAGGCTTATACGCCGTATTTTTATTCCACGTACGATCGCGGCGACGACGAAATCCGCGTTACGCCCGCGAAGAAAATCATGATTCTCGGCGGCGGCCCGAATCGAATCGGGCAGGGGATTGAGTTCGATTATTGCTGCGTTCACGCGTCGTTCGCTCTCAAGGAAGACGGTTTTGAGACCATCATGGTGAACTCGAATCCGGAAACAGTTTCCACCGATTACGACACGAGCGACAAACTTTTTTTCGAACCGCTCACGCTGGAAGACGTGCTGCACATTTACGAACGCGAAAAATGCCAGGGCGCGATCGCGCAATTCGGCGGGCAAACGCCGCTGAATCTCGCGCTCGGTTTGCAGAAAAACGGCGTGAACATCATCGGCACTTCGCCGCAGAGCATTGAAATCGCCGAAGACCGGAAAATGTTCGCGGCGATGCTCCATAAGCTGAACATTCCGCAGCCGCCCAATGGATTGGCCACAAACGAATCCGAGGCGCTAGCCGCGTCGAAAGAACTCGGTTATCCGGTTCTCGTGCGCCCAAGCTTTGTGTTAGGCGGGCGCGCGATGCAGATTGTTTATTCCGACGCCGAGCTTCAACATTACATGCGTTTTGCGGTCGAGGCTTCGCCCGAACGTCCGGTGCTCGTGGATAAATTTCTGGAAGACGCGACGGAAGTGGACGTGGATTGCATCGCGGACATCGGACATTTTGAAAATCCGAAATCCGAAGGAACCATTGTGATTGGCGGAATGCTGGAACACATTGAATTCGCCGGCGTTCATTCCGGCGACGCCGCAATGGTTTTGCCGCCGCACACGCTTTCCGAAAAAGTGATTCAGACGATTCGCGAATACACGCATGCGATGGCGCGCGAATTGAAAGTCATCGGCTTGATGAACGTGCAATACGCGGTGAAAGACGAAATCGTTTACGTTCTCGAAGTCAATCCGCGCGCGTCGCGCACCGTGCCGTTTGTCAGCAAAGCGATCGGCGTTCCGCTGGCGAAACTCGCGGCGAAAGTCATGGCGGGAAAAACGTTGAAGGAACTCGGCTTCACGCAGGAAATCCGTCCGGAATATTGGGCGATCAAGGAATCGGTTTTTCCGTTCAACCGTTTTCATGGACAGGACATTTTGCTTTCGCCCGAAATGCGTTCGACCGGCGAAGTGATGGGACTCGATGCCGATCCCGGAATCGCATACGCGAAATCGCAAATGGCCGCCGGCGCGTCATTGCCGTTGAGCGGGCGCGTGTTTATCAGCGTGAGCGATGCGCATAAATCGGCGGCGGCGGAAGTCGCGAAGCAATTTGCGGATCTAGGTTTTGAACTGGTGGCGACGGGCGGAACGGCGAATGTTCTGGAGCAGGCGGGTTTGAGCGTCCGGCGCATTTTCAAATTGCAGGAAGGCCGGCCCAACGCAATTGATCTGCTGAAGAACAAGGAAATTCAGCTTGTCATCAACACGCCGTCCGGCCAGATCCCGCGCGCGGACGAGGTGAAAATCCGAACCACCGCCGTTTATACTGGAACGCCGATCATGACGACGCTCAGCGGAGCGAAAGCCGCCGCGCTCGGAATTGCCGCGCTCAAGAAATCCGGTTATGATGTGAAAACATTGCAGGAATATCACTGAGCGGCGAATTCCAGTTCCCGGTTTTCCCGAAATTACCTAACATTTAGCGGAATTTTTCTTTTGAAAATTTTTCCTGAGGGAATTGATTTTGAATCCGCGCCAATCGCCGGCTGGATTTTTTTCGCCGCTCAAATTCCGAGCCGTCTGATAATGGCGGCGACGCATTCCGCGACGCTTAATTCGCCGGTGCGCAATTCCAGTTCGGGATGGATCGGCGGTTCGTAAGGCGCGGAAATTCCCGTGAAATCGCGAATCGCTCCGGAGCGCGCTTTCGCGTAAAGGCCCTTTGGATCGCGGCGTTCACAGATTTCCAACGGCGTGTTGATGTAAACTTCCACGAACTTTCCGTCCGGCGCGATTTCACGCGCCAGTTCGCGGTCGGAGCGATACGGCGAAATAAATGCCGTGATGCAGACAAAACCCGCGTCCGCAAAAAGTTTCGCGACTTCGCCGACCCGACGGATATTTTCCTTCCGTTCCTCCGGCGAAAAAGCGAGATCGGAGCAAAGTCCGTGGCGGATGTTATCGCCATCCAGGACGTAAGCGTGTTTGCCGCGCGCGAACAATTCACGTTCCAGTTCCGTCGCAATGGTGGATTTTCCCGCGCCGCTCAATCCGGTGAGCCAGACCACGCAGCCCGAATGGCCGTTCTGAACCGCCCGTTGTTCGGCGGTGACCTTCCCGCTGGTCCAGGAGATGTTTTCGCTTTTGTGCGGTGACTTGCGCATCATACCGGCTGAGTGAATCTGTCGCGGGTGAAGATTGTCCAGCACGAAATCAAATTGCGCGAAAAATCCGAAATTTCAGGAACTGAAAATGGGAAAACATCGAACAATGAACATTGAACTTCGAATATCGAATGGAAAATTTTTTCGAATTCGTTCTTTGTTCAATGTTCAATGTTCGATGTTCATTGTTCCCGCCGATTACTTCCCATCCAATCCTTTCAAATAAGCGAAAATCAATTCCGGCAAATCTTTGCTGTAACCGCCTTCCAGCAAACTGAACGCGGGAATTTCCAGCGCGCAAATCGTTTGGCCGAGCCAATAAAAATCTTCGGCCAGCAACGTTTCCTGCGCGAGCGGATCGCGGGCATACGCGTCGAACCCGGCGGAGACGGCGATGATTTCCGGTTTGAATTTTTTTAATTCGTCGAACGCGGCGGAAAAAACGCGGCGATATTCCTCGCGCGGCAGCGAAGGCGCAACCGGATAATTGAAACAATTGCCGCCGACATTTTTGGCTCCCGTTCCCGGATAACATGGAAACTGGTGAATGGAAAAAAAAGCCGCGCCGGCGCGATTCAGCAAAATATCCTCCGTGCCGTTTCCGTGATGAACATCGAAATCGAAAACGGCAATGCGCGAGGTTCCCGTCGCGAGCGCTTCGAGCGCGGCGATGGCGATGTTGTTGAGGTAACAAAAACCCATCGCGGTCTCGCGCGTGGCATGATGACCGGGCGGACGCATCAGACTGAAAACCGATTCGCCGTCGCGCGCGGCTTTCAGAGCGTCAATTGCAGCGCCGGCAGAAGCGCGCGCGTAATTGGCGATGCCTGGATGAAACGGCGTGTCGGCGTCAAAATCTTTCGGCTGATCCAATCGCGCGAGATGTCCGGCAGAATGCGCGCGGAGAATGGATTCGTCGCTAACGGAGCCGGGTTTTGCCCACGCGATTGAAAGTTCGTTTTGCGAACGAAGTTTTTCCAGTGTTCGCGAAATGCGCGCCGGTTTTTCCGGATGACCGGGAGCGGAATATCCGGTGCAGGATTCGTCGGTAATGATTTTCATCGCCATGATTCTTCCGGTTTAGCGCAACCGCGCAAAGATGCAAGCCGCGTCGGGTTTCGCTGCGGTCCGCCGAGCTTTTGCGAAGCTCATTCACATTTCGATTTTCTCCCGTTCGCATTTCCCGTACAGTTGGCGCGCATGATTACGCGCTATTCGCGCCCTGAAATGCGGGCGATCTGGACCGACGAAAATAAACTGAAAATCTGGCTGCAGATTGAACTGCTCGCCAGCGAAGCTCTCGTGAAGGAGGGCATCGTTCCCGCCAAAGATTTCAAAAAGATCAAAGCCGGTTGCGACAAATGGTTCGCCGATCTACCGGGCCTCGTCGCGCGCCAGCGGGAACTGGAAAAAACTTTGAACCACGACGTCATCGGCTTCACCACTGCCGTGGCGGAAAAAATCAATGACACCGCGAGCCGCTGGTTTCATTTCGGACTGACGAGCAGCGATGTCGGCGACACCTGTTACGCGGTGCAGATGCAGCAGAGCGCGGACATTCTGATTTCCGATGTGAAGACCGCTTTGAAGTCCATTGCGAAACGCGCGAAGGAACACAAGTTCACACCGTGCATTGGTCGCAGCCATGGCATTCACGCGGAGCCGACGACGTTCGGATTAAAACTCGCGTTGATGCACGACGAATTCACGCGCGCGCTGGAACGTCTGCAACGCGTTCGCGAAGTGGTGTCGGTCGGGAAAATTTCCGGCGCCGTTGGAACCAGCGCGCATCTCTCGCCGCGCGTGGAAGCGTACGTTTGTAAAAAGCTGGGAATTTGTCCCGCGCCGATTGCGACGCAGGTCGTGCAACGCGACATTCACGCGGAATTCCAGACCACCATGGCGCTGGTCGGCGCAAGCATTGAACGCTGGGCGGTGGAGTTTCGACATCTGCAACGCACGGAAGTTCTGGAAGCCGAAGAGCCTTTCACCAAAGGCCAGAAAGGTTCGAGCGCCATGCCGCACAAACGCAATCCAATCACGTGGGAACGCCTCACCGGCCTGGCCCGCGTGTTGCGCGGCAACGCCGTGGCGTCGCTGGAAAACGTTGCGCTCTGGCATGAACGCGACATCAGTCACAGTTCGGTCGAGCGCATTATTTTTCCCGATTCCTGCACGCTGCTGGATTACATGTTCGGTTTGCTCACGCGCCTGATGGACGGCCTGAATGTTTATCCGGAAAACATGAAGAAAAATCTCGGCCTGAGCCTGGGAATGTGGAACAGCCAAACCGTTTTGCTCGCACTCATTCGCAAAGGTCTGACCCGCGAAGCCGCCTACAAGCTCGTGCAGGATGCCGCGATGAAAACCTGGGAAGTGAAACACGCCGGACGCGACGACGCGGATTTCGTCGAAGCGCTGAAAGCCGAACCTGAAGTCGCCAGGCATTTCAAGAAAGGCGAACTGGAAAAGCTTTGCTCACTGGATTTTCATTTCAAAGAAGTGAACAACCGGTTCAAGAAGCTGGGATTGGGCTAAAAACCGGGTGCGTTGGCGAGTCCGGTTCACTCCGTTTTTGCCGAGCGGAATTTCAGCGCGGCTTCCGTGCGCGAGCGGACGTGCAATTTGTGATAAACGTGCCGCAGATGCCAGCGCACCGTGCCGTCGCTCACGCCGGTGCGCGAAGCGATTTCCTTGTTCGCAAAACCTTGCGCGAGCAATTCGAGAATTTCACGCTCGCGCGGCGACAAATCCTCCACTTCCGCCGCGGCGGTGAGCGGTTCCTTGAATGACGCGATGACTTTTCGCGCGATTTCCCGCGACATCGGCGCGCCGCCCAGCCGCACTTCACGAATCGCCTGAACCAGTTCCTCCGGCGCGCTGCGTTTCAATAAATATCCGCTCGCTCCAACGCGCAACGCCTTGAAAATCCGTTCCGTGTCTTCGTATACCGTGACCATGATGATTTGCACGGACGGCATCAGTTGTTTCAATTGCGCGGTGCATTCGATTCCCGAAATATCCGGCAACTGAATATCCATCAGGACAATTTCCGGCTCGCATTTCGGAATCGCCCGCAGCGCCTCGCCGCCGTTCGCGCAAACGCAAACGCACGCGCAATCTTTGTCGGCCTGAACGAATTCCATCAGACTTTCGCGAATCGTTTTGTTGTCTTCGACAATGGCAATTTTGGTCATGACTCCGAATGTAATGGGACGGACAATCGCACGGTTGTGCCGCGTCCGGGTTCGCTTTCAATTTCCGAACGCCCGCGCAATTTATCCAGGCGCGCGCGCATGTTCGCGAGTCCGTCGGCGGGTTCAATATTTTTTTCCGGCGAAAATCCGACTCCGTTGTCAACGATGCTCACGCGCAATTGATCGTTTTCCAGAACGATGCTCAACCGGACTTCCGTGGCGCGCGAATGGCGAACAACATTGGTCAGCGCTTCCTTGAAGGCGAGAAACAGTTGATGCCGCGCCTGCGAATCCAGAACGCGGTCGGGTGGATCGGTCGGGCCTTCGAATTGCCACGCGATGTTTGCCAGCCCGAGAAACCGGTCCGCGTAAAGCCGGAAATAACTGACGAGCGAAGCCACGGAATCGTGCCGCGGATTCATCGCCCAGACGATTTCGTCCAAAGCCGTTACCATTTCGCGCGCCTTTGCGCCCGCGCTGTCCAGAAACGCGTTGCGTTTTGCATCCGGAGCGGTGGCGGATTTGGCTCGCGCGGCCAACATGCTGATTTCGGTGATGCCCGAGCCGAGTTCATCGTGCAAGTCCTGCGCGATGCGCGCGCGTTCCTGTTCCATCGCGCGTTGGTTTTCCAGCCGCTGGCGTTCCTGGATTTGCCGGCCCAGTTCGGTCGTGCGCTCCTCGACTTTTCGATGAAGCTGCGTGACCCACAGCATTGTCGCCGCGAGAATGCAGATTAAAACTCCCACGATAACGAGCAGGCGTTGCAGCGTCCACCAGGGCGGACGCGCGAGAACGACGAGGTCCGTCGGCGAACCGAGCAGCAACTCGAACGACGTGAGATTCTGTCCCGCAACTTTGTTTCCGCCCTGGCCGGAATAAACTCCGGTCAATTTCAGCCGGCTGCCGACATCCAATGTTTTCGCCGGATTTTCGCTTCTGTTCAATCTCGCGACAAATGTCCGGACGCCGTTTTGCATTTCCAGAATTTGTTCATTGCCGCTCTTCCGCACGCCCGTAAGCACGCCGTCAATTTCCACGCGCGTCGAATCATACGCCGCCAGCAACAGATCGTCGGGCCGCAATTTTTTCGGCTTGGGCAATTCGGCGTATCCGATTTTCCGCGCGACGCCTTCGCGCAAAACCGGCGAGCCGTTTCCAAGTAATTCGGGAAAACCGACGACTTCCGCGATGTCGCCGACGCGCAATCCGGAAGGTTCCTTCATTGTCAAACGCAGACCGCGTCCGGCGCACATCATAAAATATTCCGGCGCGCGGGCGTAAATGATCTGGCCGGAAACTTTCACGCGCTCGAATTCACCGGCTTGCGGGTCGAAGAGAAGAAGTTCGGCCGGCGTTTTGGGCGGGCTTGAAAATAAATCTTCCGGCGCGGGTTGCTCCACGCGAATCGCCGCGTCGTAAATCCGGATTTCGCCGACTTTCACCTGATGACTCGCGTAATCCCACGAGGCGTAAAGGCAGCCGCGCACGCGAACGAGCGCATTTTCGAATTTCCTGAAATCCGCCGGTTCCATTCCGGTCACGCGCAGACCGATCTGAATCGTGCCGCCGCGCGTGCGCAGCATCACGCCGTCGGGAAGAACCGCGGTGACGATGCCTTGCAATTCCACGTATTGCGCGTCCAGGCTTCCGTTCATCAACTGGTCCCAGGTCGGCTGCGTCGGTTCGGGCATTTTGCCGATGCCGAGATTCCGCACGCGGCGCGCGTCCACGATGGGCGCGAACAAACTCGGATCGCTGATTCCTTCCACTTCCAAAAAGTCGCCGATTTCCGGCGGAGCAAATCGGAATTCGGAATGGTCCTCAACGTAAAGTCCGCGCGTGGCGTCCTCGATGACGAACGCCTGGTGTTCCGGCAAAACGCTGGTAATCACGCCGCGAATTTTCACCGGATAACCCCGCTGCGCTTCCTCGCGTTTCAGCCGGTGAACCGCGCTCGCGGTTGTCAACAACGGCAGGCTGCCCGAATTCGTTTCGCGCGGGCCGCGCGCTGTTTCCGGCGATTTGAAAATTTCAATTTGCGCCGCGCCGGGCACAAATAAAATTCCCGGCACACTCGCTCCGTCACTCGTAAAAGCGCCGCGGCAAAATCCGGTCGCGCGAACGCGGGTATTGAGCAGCGATGCCGCGGAAAGTTCCGCGTGGTCGGCGATTTCCACCCGAAGTTGCTGTCCACCGGCGCTGAGTTCCATTTCCGCACCGTCACGCTGAAGATTGAATTCTGTTACTTTGCCTTCGATTTTCGCCCACGCGCCGTTTTCGGTTTCCTGCAGGTTCTCGCCAATCGCCATCGCGCGTGGCGTTGGAAATTTCGCCGGGCCGATTACTGCAACGCGAATCGTTGGCTCTCCGATGAATAAACGGCTGCCGTCGTCGGAATTGAGATGAAATGTATAAAATCCGTCGCGCGGCGCCTGAAAGAAACCGGAGAAAACCAC
>DASSNZ010000170.1:0-13045 GCA_035701135.1 Verrucomicrobiia bacterium | reverse complement strand
AAAAGCCGGACGATGCCGAAAAAGGGCGTGTCGCTGGATGTTCCGAACTGGCTGCAAACCGACGCGCCGATCAATCCGGGAAACAGCGGCGGGCCGCTGATCAATTTGCGCGGCGAACTTATCGGCCTGAACGTCGCCGTGTTGAATGAAGTCGAGGGTCAGCCGGTTCAGGGAATTGGTTTTGCGATTCCGATTTCGCTCGTGGACGAGGCGCTCGCGGACATTCTGCCGAGCGAATATGTGAAATCCTATTGGTTTGGCGCGCGGGTGAAAGTCGGGACGACGCCTCTTGCGATTTCCTCAGTGCAACCGGAAAGTCCGGCGGGTCGCGCGGGCCTGCGTCCGGGCGACGTCGTTTTGTCCGTCAACGGAACCACGCCGAAAAACTTCATTGATTTTTCCAAATTGCTTGGTGAGAACGTGACTTCGCCGGTGGATTTCACCGTACAACGCGGCGCGGAACGGAAATTCATTTCCGTGAAATTCGTTCCGGAAGAAAATTTTTTCAACGCGGACCTGATTCGCCGAAAACTGGGCCTGAGCATCGAGGAACTGGGAACCGATCTGGCGCTTCGGTATCGGATGAATCCGTCCGACGCATTCATCGTCACCGGCGTGCAGGAAAACAGTCCGGCGGCGCAGGCGGGTTTGAAAAACGGGATGCTCGTGACGGGATTCGACGGAAAAATGCCGGAGGACGTGACGGCGGCGGCAAAACTGATTTACGCAAAGCGGAAAGGCGAAAAGCTCCGGCTGGATCTCGCCGTTTTGCAGCGCATCCAGAATTTTACCGTGCTGCGGCCGGGATCGGTGGAACTGACGGTGCGTTGATTTTCTTTTTGTGAATTCTTTAAATTTTATTGGCTGAAAAGACCGAATTCCGGCTACACTCCGCGCTGAGAGATGAGCGACGATTCAATGATCCAGGTTGCGAACCTGACCAAGCGATACGCGGGACACACCGCCGTATCGAATATATCCTTCGCGGTCAAACGCGGAGAGATCGTTGGCCTGCTCGGACCGAACGGCGCGGGCAAAAGCACCACCATGCGAATTCTTTCGTGCTTTCTTCCGGCAACTTCCGGCACGGTGCGCGTCGGCGGATTGGATGTTTTCCGCGATTCGGTGGAAGTGCGGCGGCGCATCGGTTTCATGCCGGAAAACAATCCGTTGCACACGGACATGCGCGTCCGGGAATATCTGAAATTCCGCGCTCGGCTCAAAGGTTTGAGTCGCCGCCGTTGCCGCGAGCGCGTGGATGTCGTCATGGAACAATGCGGTTTGACCGACGTGAATCGCAAAATCATCGGCCAGCTTTCCAAAGGCTATCGCCAGCGCGTCGGACTCGCGGACGCTCTGGTGCATGAACCGGAACTGATCATTCTGGATGAACCGACAATCGGGCTGGATCCGAATCAGATTCGCTCGGTCCGGCAATTGATCAAAAGCCTCGCCGCCGCGCACACGGTTTTGATTTCCACGCACATTCTTCCCGAAGCGGAAATGACCTGCAATCGCGTGCTGATCATGTACGAGGGAAAAATTCTCGCGGCGGACACGCCTGAAAATTTGCAGCAATTGATGAGCAGCAACAGTCAGGTCATTGCGGAAATCGCCGCGCCGGAAGCGGAATTGCAGGAATGCTGGGCGCAAAATCCCGAGATCGCGCAGTTCGATGTTTCCGCCGCCGAAGGCGAATATTTTCGGTGCGCGCTGACGCCGCGCAACGGAACGGATTTGCGCCTGCACGTTTTCGCGCTGGCCCGCGAGCATGGCTGGTCGCTGCGCGAACTGACGCGAAGCCGGCATTCGCTCGAAGATATTTACGTGCAGGTCACACGTCCGGATGAGGAGGAGGAAGGCTGATGGAAAACGGGTTTCAACATCGAACAATGAACATCGAATTCCAGACAGGGAATGTTCCTGAATTTCTCAACCATTCGACGTTCGGTGTTCATTGTTCGATGTTCGATGTTTCCATCATTGTTTCCTCCCGATTTTCATTTCAACCCGCGAGGACAATGTTCTGATGCAAGCCTACCTCACCATCACGCGGCGCGAACTGGCCGGATTTTTCTTTTCGCTGACCGGTTATGTGATCATCGCGGCGACCGCATTTCTGCTCGGGCTGAGTTTCAACGCGCTGCTGATCAATCTGGGCAGCGATCCGACGCCGATTCCGCTCACCGAACTTTTTTACGACACGTTTTATTTCTGGCTGATTCTTCTTTTGACCGTGCCGGTGATTACGATGCGGCTGTTCGCGCTGGAAAAATTCTCCGGAACGTTTGAAACACTGATGACCACGCCGGTCAGCGACGTGGCGGTGGTCGCGGCGAAATTCACGGCGGCGCTGATTTTTTTCATGTTGATGTGGCTGCCGCTGCTGGCGTGCATTCTGGTCGTCCGACATTTTACACTCGACGCGTCGGCGTTCGATATCGGAACCATTGGAAGCACGTTTCTGGGAATTTTGCTGCTCGGCAGTTTGTTTTTGTCGCTCGGTTGTTTCGCGTCGGCGCTCACGCGCAGTCAGGTGACGGCGGCGATGATCAGCCTGATGTTGAGCGTGGGATTGTTCGTGTTCAGTTTCCTGGCTGATCGCGTTCCGAAAAATGATTGGAAATCCCAGGTCATTTCCTTTTTCGGTCTGCAAAATCAAATGCGCGATTTCGTTCGCGGCGTGGTGGACACACGGCCGGTGGTGTTCTGTTTGAGCGTCACGCTTGTATTTCTGTTTCTCACCTTGAGAGTCATCGAAAGCCGCCGCTGGAAATAAAAAATGGCGACCACTCCCGAAAAACCCAGTTTCTCCCGCAGCAAAAAATGGAGCATCGGCTTCAATGTCGTGCTTGCCGTGATTATCGTTTTCGCGCTGGCGATCATGGCGAATTATCTGAGCGGACGGTATTTCCATCGCTTTTTTACAAGCACTCAAACGCGAATTGAACTTTCCCCGCGCACGGTCAGCCTGCTGCGTTCCATCACCAATTCCGTCGCTGTGACGCTGTATTACGACAAGGAAGATCCGTTGTTCGGCGATGTCTCGGGACTGCTCAAGGAATATCACGCGGTGAACCGGAAACTCACGGTCACGACGGTGGATTATTACCGCGATCCCGGCGGCGCGATGGCGCTGATGGCGAAATATCACCTGACTTCCTCAACAAATAAAAATTTTGTCATCTTCGATTGCGAAGGACGAACCAAGATCGTGGACGGAAGCGTTCTCGCGCAATACACGCTGGAGCAGGTGCCGAACGACACCGAACGCGAATTTCGCCGCAAGCCGGTTGCGTTCAACGGTGAAATGATGTTTTCCGCCGCCGTCCTTGCCGTCATCAATCCCGCGCCGCTCAAAGCGTACGCGCTCGAAGGCCACGGCGAACATTCCATCAACGACACTTCGGAAACCGGCTATTCCACGTTCGGAAGCGTGCTCAAGGAAAATTACATTCAGGTCGAGCCGCTTTCCTTGTTAGGCAGCAATTCGGTTCCCGAGGATTGCAATTTATTGATCGCGGGCGGTCCCGCAGTGCCGATTCCGGATTTTGAGCTGGAAAAAATTGATCAATATCTCGCCCAGGGCGGACGCCTGCTCGCGTTGTTCGACGCGCGCTCCGCGAAACGCGACGTGGGCCTGGAAAAAATTCTCGCGAAATGGGGCGTCAATATCGCGCCGGATCTCGTCGTGGATCCCGAACACATGGCCAGCGGAAAAGACCTGGTGGTCAGCGCGTTTTCGCTGCATCCGGCCGTCAACGCCGCCGTCGGCTCCGGACTCTACATGATTCTGCCGAGGCCGGTCAGCAAAGGCGCGTCGAATCAGGTGCCGGAAAATATTTCAGTCCAGGAAATCGCGTTCACGGGAGCAAACGCGTATCTCAACAGCGATTCGACGCATCATCCGGCGCGTTTGTCCGTGATGGCCGCGGTGGAAAATAATGGAACCAAAGCCGTTGTGGGCGAACGCGGCATGACGCGAATGTTGGTCGCGGGCGATTCATTTTTTCTCGACAACGGACAAATCGGATTGCTCGCAAACCGGGATTTTCTCAACTCTGCGCTCAACTGGCTGCTGGAGCGCGACACCGTGCTGGCGGGCGTCGGTCCGCGCAAAGTCACGGAATATCGTCTCGTGATTCCAAAAGTTCAGATGCAAAAACTGCAATGGATTTTGCTCGGCGCAATTCCCGGCGGCGTGTTGTTCCTCGGCGGACTCGTCTGGCTCCGCCGCCGCAAGTAGAATGGATTTGTGGATGAATGGTTTCGTGGATAATTGGATGATTGAATCATTGGATCTGCCTGACAGAATTTCGCGACGCGCCCAACGCGCGGCGCCAATCCGTTTAATCAGAAATCCAACGATCCAAAAATCCAACGACTTTCCCCTTCCCTCTTCTCGCGCATGAACCCGAAAAAAACCTGGTTTCTGCTGGCGGTCGCGGCGGGATTGTTCGCGTTCATTTTCTTTCTGCAGCGTCATTCAAAACCGGCCGCGACCGGGCCGGAAAAATTGCTCGCCGGTTTCTCCGCCAAAAACGTAAACGACATCCGCGTTCTCCCGAAAGGCCAATTGCTGATTCACGCCCAGCGCACGAACGGGACCTGGCGTCTGACCGAGCCTCTGAATTATCCGGCGCAAAATGAGCGGATCGAATCGCTGCTTTCCGTGCTGGAACATCTCGCGCCCGCGCGATTCATTCCCTCAAAGGAATTGAAGGATGCTCAATCGTCTGACGAACAATTCGGATTCGACTCGCCGCAATTCTCTTTCACGGTCGGCCACGGGCAACGTCCCGTTCGTATTGGTCGAAAAACCGCGCCAGGCGATCAGGTGTTCGTCGAAGTCGTCGGCGTGGACGGCGTTTTCATCGTGGACGCAAATCTGTTGAAACTGCTTCCGCATTCCGCGTCGGACTGGCGTCAACGCGCGCTGGTGGATTGGAGAAAACTCGCGTTCAACCGCGTTGTCGTCACCAACGCCGGAAAAACACTCGAATTGCAATTCAGCGCGACGAACAAATCCTGGCACATGACCAGCCCGATGGACGCGCGCGCGGACGGCGACCGCGTCGGGCATTCCATCGAGCAATTGCAAAAATTGCGCGTGAACGAATTCGTTTCCGACGATCCAAAGGCCGATCTGGATTCCTTCGGTTTGCGTCCGCCGGATTTGACGATCAGTTTTTATCGCGGAACCAATTCGCTGATTTCCATCGGATTCGGGAAAAGCCCGACCAACGACGCCAAACTCGCTTACGCAAAACGCGCCGATCAGGACACCGTCGTGACCGTTCCGCGCGACGCTTTTGATCCGTGGCTGCTTTCGCATTCGCATGATTTTCGCGATTTCTTCGATCCGCATCTTATCGCGCTCACGCGGCGGCCGGACAGCATCGAGGTTCATGCGCGCGACAATTTCACACTGCGCGAAACGAACAACGTCTGGCGCGTTCTTCCCGAAAACTGGCTGGCGGATTCCAATCTCGTCCGCGAATTCATCGGCTCGCTCACCAATTTCCGCGTCGCGGGAATCGCAAAGGAAATCGTCGCCGAACCCGATTTGCCGAAATACAACCTGATGCCGCCGTCGCGCCAATACATTTTGACGGCGACGGAAACGAACCATTCCGCCGACGTGACCAATCGCGTTCTCGCCCAGGTGGATTTCGGAACGACGACCAACAACGACGTTTTCGCGCGGCGGCCCGGCGAAAGTTTTGTTTTTTCCATCAAGCCCGCCGATCTGCAAAAACTTCCGTCCGCAAGCTGGGAACTGCGTGACCGCCGGATCTGGCATTTTACGGAAGACCAGGTCGCGCGCGTGATCATTCACGAAAAAGGCAAAACACGGGAAATCATCCACAAAGGCACGAATTCCTGGTCGCTCGCGCCCGGCTCGCAAGGCATCATCAACGAATTCGCGCTTGAGGAAACCGCTCATCGCGTCGGCGATTTGTCCGCGGCGGTGTGGACCGCGCGCGGCGACAAGGAACGCGCGCGATTTGGTTTCACCGAAAAAGATTTGCGCATCACGATGGAACTGAAAGACGGCCGGAAATTCGAGGTGGAATTCGGCGGCACAGCGCCTTCCGGTTTTCCGTACGCCATCACGCAAATCGAAAATGAACCGTGGATTTTTGAATTTCCGTGGACCATCTATCAATTCGTCCAGCTTTACTTTACGATTCCGGATTACATTCACTGACGCATGGCGACGCCCGCTCAACGCCGTTTCTGGCGCATCTGCCGGATTTACTTTCGCCGGTTTCGCATTTCCGTTTTGCTTTTAATCGTCGGTTTCCTCGTGGCGCTGCTCTATCTCAATCGCGTCGGCCTTCCGGATTTTGTCAAAACGCGGCTTCAGGAAAAATTGCGCGAACGCGGAGTTGACCTGCAATTCACGCGTCTGCGCTGGCGCTGGGACCAGGGCATCGTCGCGGAAAACGTTCAGTTCGGCCGCACGCACGAACCCACGAGTCCGAAATTTTCCGCCCGTCAGGCGCGCGTGCAGATGGATTACAGCGCGTTTCTCAAACTGCAATTCCAGGTCAACGGACTCGTTCTGCGTCAGGGCGAATTTGTATGGCAGCTTGCCGGAACCAATGTTCCGCCGCGCGAAATCGCCGTCACAAATATCCAATCCGAACTGCGATTGCTGCCCGGCGATTTATGGGAACTGGACCGATTCCACGCGCGTTTTGCCGGCGCAAACATCGAACTGGCCGGCGTGATCACCAACGCCTCGGCGGTTCGCGCCTGGAAAATTTTCCAGGGCAAAAAACCGGCGCGTCCCGGAACAACGGAACATCGTTTGCAGAAACTCGCCGACACGCTCGAACGAATCCATTTTTCCACGACGCCGGATTTGAATCTCGATATTCGCGGGGACGCGTTGAAACCGCAGAGTTTTGCCGTGCGCCTGAAAATCAACACGCCCGACGCGCAAACGCCCTGGGGCGACATTCAAAACGCGCTCGCCCGATGTTCGCTGCTGCCCGCGACGAATAAAAATTCATCGCACGCGGAAATCATTCTCGAAGCCGCCGGCGCGCAGACGCGCTGGGGCAACGCGACCAATGTCGAGATGCAACTTGATTTATTTTCCACCGCCGCCGATCCGGACCGCGTCGAGGCGAAAATGGATTTGAACGCGGACGAAATCGCGACGCGCTGGGGAAATTCCGCCAATGCGCATTTCACCGCCGAATGGATTCACGCGATAACGAACGCAATTCCGCTTTCCGGCCATGGCGAATTGCGCGCCGAAAACACGCGAACGCGCTGGGGCGACGCGCGGCGGGTGGAAATTTCCGGGAAACTTTCCGCGCCGGAAACTCCGCTCGCGTCAACGGATGAAAGCTGGTGGTGGTGGACAAATCTCGCGCCGTTCGCGCTCGATTGGACCTGCGATCTGCGCGACGTGATTTCGCCGAAACTCGCGTTTCACAAACTCGCTTTCGACGGAAAATGGCGCGCGCCGGAACTGACGTTGACAAACATTTCCAGCGAACTTTACGGCGGCATATTCGAAGGCGCGGCGAAGCTGAACGTCGCAAGCCGCGAGCTTCAGTTTTCCAACACGATGGATTTTGACGCGCAAAAAATCGCGCCGTTGCTGACCGAACACAGCCGGCATTGGCTTTCGCAATTTTCGTGGAAAAAACCGCCCGTCGCGCGCGCGGAAGGCAGTTTGATTTTGCCGGCGTGGACAAACCGCCACCCCGATCTGCATCTCGAAGTGCAGCCCACGGTCAAAATGGCCGGCCACGTCCAGGCCGGTTCCGGCGCGTTTCGCGGAATGCCCTTTGATTCTGCGCAACTGCATTTCAGTTATTCCAATCTGCTCTGGCGGATTCCCGATCTTGTCGCGACCCGTCCGGAAGGCAGCCTGAAACTTTTTCATCGCGGAAACGACCGCACGCACGATTATTATTTTCGCGTCCAAAGTTCGGTCAGCCCGGAAATTGTCCGCCCATTGCTGGACGAACGGCAGCAACGCGGATTTGACATGGTGACTTTCTCAAATGCGCCGCAGGTCCAGGCCGAAATTTGGGGACAATGGAACAATCACGAAAGCATCGGCGCGAAAGGATTTATTTCCGTCACCAATTTTCAAATCAAAGGCGAAACCATCGGCGCGGCGCAAACCGGATTTGAATACACGAACGGTTTTATTTTATGCCTCGCGCCGCGCGCTGAAACCGGAGCACAACACGCAAGCGCGGCCAGCCTGGGAATTGATATTCCGGCGCGGAAAATTTATCTGACGAACGGCGTCGGCACGCTGGATCCGATGATTATTTACCGGATGATCAGTTCCAATGTCGTTCGCATCATGGAGCCGTACCATTTTTTGCAGCCGCCGTCCGCGCATGTGGAAGGAATCATTCCCATGCACGATCCGTTCGATGCCGATCTGCATTTCGACATCACCGGCGGCGAATTTGAATGGTGGAAATTCAAGGTGCCGCACGTTGAAGGAAGGGTGGATTGGGTCGGGCACCATTTGACGCTGACGAATATTCAGGCGGGATTTTACGGAGGAACCGCGAGCGGTTCCGCGGAATTCGATTTTCTGCACGATCCGGGCGTTGACTTCGGCTTTGATCTTCTGGCAACCGACGCGAACCTGCATTCGCTCATGCGTGATCTGACGAAAAAAACGGATCGCCTCGAAGGCCGCCTGACGACGCACCTGAAAATCACGCGGGCAAATTCGGCTGATTTGGCGACGGTGCAGGGCGAAGGAAAAGTTTCGTTGCGCGATGGATTGATCTGGGAAATTCCAATTTTCGGCGTTTTTTCCCCGGTGCTCGACAGCATCGTGCCCGGCCTCGGCAGCAGCCGCGCCAGCGAAGGTTCGGCGAGTTTTATCATCACGAACGGAGTCGCGCGCTCGGACGATCTGGAAATTCGCGCTTCGATGATGCGCCTGCAATATCAGGGCACGATGGATTTGAAAGGACCGGTGAACGCGCGCGTTCAGGCGGAATTGCTGCGCGACACCTGGGTGGTCGGGCGCGCAATCAGCCTGGTGTTCTGGCCGGTCACAAAAATTTTTGAATACAAAATCACCGGCACGTTGAACCAGCCGAAAACCGAACCGCTTTTTTTCCTTCCGAAAATCGTCCTGCTGCCGTTTCACCCGCTGCGTTCGATGAAGGAATTGCTGCCTGAAATTCCAAATTCGAATCCGACGAACGCCCCACCCATTTTCCCGCCACAAAATTTTCCGGGTAAATAAATTCTCCGCGTTTTCGGCCGATTCCCATTTTCCAAACTTGATCTTCGATTCTCAATTTCGATGCTTTCACCCGAAATTTTTTTCTCCTAGAGTGCCGCATGGTTTCGCTTGAAAACAGCGCGCTGTTCCAACATCTCGGTCCGGACGATATTGCCGCGCTCCGCCAAATCGCGCGCGAACGCGCCTTTGCCGCCGGACAACAGGTGTTCGCGAAAGGCGATCCGGGCGACGGCCTTTACGTCGTCGCAAACGGTCTGATTGAAATCTCCGTCGCCGTCGCGTCGGACAATCGCCGCGTTTTCGCGAAACTCGGTCCCGGCGAATTTTTCGGCGAAATGGCGGTGCTTGAATTCAAACCGCGCTCGGCCACCGCGACATCCGCGGAAAACAGCGTCGTTTATTTTATCCCGCGGGACGAATTGCTCGCGATGGTTGAGCGCTCGCCCGCGCTGGCGTTTAATTTGTTGCGCGAGATCAGCCGTCGCCTGCGCGATTTCAATCAGCAATACATCAGCGAAATTCTTCAATCCGAACGGCTCGCGATCATTGGCCGGTTCGCGCGTTCCATCGTTCACGATTTGAAAAATCCCATGCACATCATCGGTCTTACCGCCGAGTTGAGCGGCATGGAAAAAGCCACGCCCGAATCGAGAAAAAACGCGGCGAAAGTCATCCGCCAACAGGTGGATCGCGTCAGCGAAATGGTCGGCGACATTCTCGATTTCACTCAAGGCTCGACATCGAAAACGCTGATGAGCGCGGGCGATTACGGGGATTTCGTGCGGCGGACGCTTGAGGAAATCCGGCCGGAAGCCGAGCGGCGCGGATGCCGCATTGAGTCCGCCGAGCCGCCCGACGCGAAAGTTTTGCTCGACCCGAAACGGCTGCGCCGCGTTTTTTACAATCTCATTCACAACGCCACCGACGCGATGCCCGTTGAGGGACGCGTTTACGTCCGTTTTCGCCTGAACGATTCCGAAGTCATCACGGAAATCGAAGACATCGGCGGCGGCATTCCGCCGGAAATCATGGGAAAATTATTCGAAGCGTTCACCACGTTCGGCAAGGCGCACGGAACCGGCCTCGGACTTTCGATCTGCAAAAAAATCGTCGAAGATCATCACGGTCGGATCTGGGCGGAAAATCCGCCCGGCGCGGGCGCGCGATTTTCATTCGCGCTTCCGTTGATCAAAAATTCCGGCGACGCGAATTCCGTCTGACCAAACATTTTTTTCTTCATTCACGATGAGCGAACGAAACGTCATTTCAAAATTTCTACAAAATAAAACGCTGCCGACATCCTGCCGGCGGAAACTTTTTTTTCGTTCCGCATGAACCGTATTCGTCTTTTATCCGAGCAGGTCGCCAATCAAATCGCGGCCGGCGAAGTGGTCGAGCGGCCCGCCAGTGTCGTGAAGGAACTGGTGGAAAATTCCCTCGACGCGAACGCGACCCGCATTTCCGTTGAAATCCAGGCCGGCGGACGCAGCCTGATTCGCGTCACCGATGACGGCATCGGCATGAGCCGCGATGACGCCCTGCTCTGCCTTGAACGCCATGCGACGAGCAAAATTCAGCGCGCCGAAGATCTCGCGGCCATCGGCACAATGGGTTTTCGCGGCGAAGCATTGCCGAGCATCGCAAGCGTCAGCCGATTTTCGCTTACGACCCGCGAGCGCGATTCGGATTCGCCGGAGGGAACGCAAATCATCATCAGCGGCGGAAAAATTCTGGAAGTCAAAGCCGCCGGGACCGCGCCGGGAACAACGCTCGAAGTGCGGCAGCTTTTTTTCAATCTGCCCGCGCGCCGGAAATTTTTGCGCACGGAAGAAACCGAAGCCGCGCACATTCACCATTATCTGACGCTCGCGGCGCTGGCATTTCCGGAAGTGGCTTTCACGTTTCAGAAAGACGGGCGCACCGTCTGGCAATTGCCCGCGGCGAAAACCGGAACGGAAATTTCCGAACGCCTTTCCGCGCTGCGCGAACGTCTCCGTGCGATGTGGGGCGACCAGCAGAAATTGCTGACGGTTGATTTTTTCGCGGAACTGAGCGAACCGCCGGAGGAAAACGAGATTTCAAAAAATCCCGCGCCGCGCCTTTCGCAATTTCGAATCTGGGGATTCATCGGCGCGCCGGGCGTTTCGCGTTCGACGCGGGAGGACCAGCACGTTTTTGTGAATCGCCGTCCGGTGGAGAATCGCGGTTTGAATTTCGCGCTGATGGAAGGTTATCACACCGCGCTGATGAAAGGCCGTTATCCGGTTTGCTGCCTGTTTGTGGAAATCAATCCGGCGGCCGTGGATGTGAATATTCATCCGGCAAAACGCGAGGTGAAATTTCATCGCGAGGCCGAAGTGCGACGGCTTGTGGCGCAGGCGATTCGCGAAACGCTGCTGAAATTTCATTCCGCGGAACCGAATGTCACCCGTCCGCCGATCGTCGCCCCACCGACACGCGTGGAAAATAAATTCGCGCCGGAAATTTCCGAACCGGTTTCGGCTGAACTGCCGCTCCGGCCCGCGCCACCGCCGCAACCCGCGATTCCGCCCGCGCCCGAACAGCCTCCGCTGAAAATGGGATTTTCCGCGCGGCAATCAGCGATGCCGCAAACGCCACCCATCGGAGGGACGAGTTACACGAGTCCCTTGCCACAAACGCAACGTGCGATACCAATTCCCGAACCGCGCGTCACATCGAATGCAGTTCCGCTGTTGAACGTTCCGCTGCGCCTTGTCGGAGTCATTGGCCGATTATACGTCGTGCTGGAATCCGATCGCGGATTGGTTTTGCTCGACCAGCACGCCGCGCACGAACGCATTCTTTTCGAGCAAATGCTCAGCCGCCTTGAACAAAGTCATCAGGCGCCGTCGCAGAAATTGCTTTTGCCCGAGACGGTGGAACTGTCCGCGCGCGACGCCGGATTTCTGCGCGACAATCTCGCTGTGCTCACGCGGCTCGGCGTCGGCTTGAGCGAATTTGGAGATCGCACCTTTCTGCTCGATGCGCTCCCGCCGTTCGTGAAAGCGTCCGATCCGCGCCGGTTTGTTCTCGAACTGGTGGACGAACTCAAAGCCGCCGGCCAGGAGGTGAACTCGATCCGGCTCGGCGAACACGTCGTGGCGAAAACGGTTTGCCGTCACGCGGTGAAAGCAAACGATCCGTTGTCGCGGCCCGAACTGGAAAATCTCGTCAACGATCTTCGCCATTGCGCGATGCCTTACACGTGTCCGCACGGACGCCCCACACTGATCGAAATGAATTTCCGCGAGCTGGAAAAAAAATTCGGAAGAACGCAGTAGATCGTGATTGCAAGTTCGCTAAAACCAGAAACCACGAATAGACACGAATTGTTTGTTTATATTCGCGTTCATTCGTGGTTGCCATTCACGACAATAAAAAAATTTGCGCCTTCGTTCCTTTGCGTCTTCGCGTTAAAAAAAATCGCTGAGAAAACCTAAATCGGCGGAACTCTTCATTCAGGAACTTCAGCTTCAATTCGATAAAACGCGTTCGGCGAAATCGGATTCGGATCGGAAAATTCAATCGTATTGTTTTGCACCGTCGAAACGGCTTGCGTCACAATTTGCCAATTTTCGCCGGCCAGGTTGGCGCTTCGCCAGAGCGTGTAATTCAGGCCGTCGCGGTAATTTGCGGTGACGCGCACCTCGCCGTTGATTTGCGCCACGCTCAGAATTGCCGGCCGCGTCGCCGCCGCGAGCGCCGCCGCCGCGCCAAAGTCAATTCGTCCCCAGCCAAACCACATGTCCCAGCCCGGCTCGCCTTTGTCCACTG
>DASSNZ010000169.1:0-3596 GCA_035701135.1 Verrucomicrobiia bacterium | reverse complement strand
CTGCATTCGCATCAGTTCCTGATACGAATCCAGAAGTTGGTTTCGCACTTCGACCATCAGTTGAAACGATACGCTGGCCTCCTCCATGGAAATCATCGCCTGATGCAGCGACACATTTTTCCCGCTCATCAGATCCGAAATCGTATCGTTGGCAACCGCTTGCTTTTCCGCCACTTCGCCGACGAGATTTCCCAACAGGTTCTGAAACGAACCGGCGGGTTTTGCGGCGCTTGCCGAATCCGTTCCAGGACTCAGCGTTTTCAGTTCCGAAAGCGAAATCGGTTTCTGCCTGTCCGCCTCGGTGGGATTGAACAATCCGGGCAGCAACTCCGGAGTGATCATCATTTTCGTTGCGGAAAGCGGATCCATTTATGACGGCGAAACAGGTCAATGTTTTCCAATCGCAAGCGTTTGAACGGCCATGGCGCGGGCGTTTCGGATCACCGCGAGATTCGCTTCGTACGCGCGCGACGAGGCGATCATGTCCACCATTTCCTCGGAAATATTGATGTTCGGAACCGCGACCATTCCCTGCGCGTTCGCGTCGGGACTTCCAGGATTGTAAATCATTCGCGGCGGCCGATTATCTTTTTCGATTCGCGCCACCTGAACGCTTTGCGCTCCCGCGCCGGAAATATCGCCGGCCTGTTGATCGCGCAGCACCGTTTCAAAAACCACCTGCTGGCGTTGATACGGTTTGCCGTCCAAACCGTGCGTCGTGTTCACGTTCGCAATGTTCTGCGAAATCACATCCATGCGAATCCGCTCGGCGTTCAGCGCGGAGGCGGTGCTGTCAATTCCGGTCAAAATGTTAATCATGGTTCGGATCAGGATTTTCCGGTGATTGCCAGGCGCATTCGCCACATCGTGTTGGAAACCAACTGCGTTTCCAACGTGTGTTCGATCATGTTTTGGTTGAGCTTCAACATTTCGTTTTCCAACTGAACCGTGTTGCCGTCCGTGCGGCTGGAAACCGCTTGCGTGTCCACCGCGAGTTCCGGCTGAATGGCCGCGATCTGCGCCGGATTCCCGCTCGCAACCGCCTGGCTTAGCTGGCTTTGAAACGACGGCGAAACGTCCACGCGCTTGTAGCCGGGCGTTTCAAGATTGGCCAGGTTGCTTGCAATCGCCTCCTGCCGCATCACCGTGGCATCCAGCATTTTTTTCGATGCGACGTAATCGGGTTGGCTGAACATTCCATCAATCATAGCGACAGCTTTTCTGACGTTTAGCAGCAGACATGCCACGGCAGAAAGCGCCGGAAACACGCGCGATTTGCGGAAGTTCAAAAACCGGGCAGGAAATAATTTCCTTCATCCGAAAACCAACTAGGCAAGAAACACCCGAGAAATTTAAGAATGAAAAATTTTGCCGTCCGCTTCTCCTCCGTATTTTCTGCGCGTGGAGAATAAGCGTTTTTTGAATCCACTTGAAACTGTGCTAACTTGCCTCAGAGGTTCGCATGAAACCAACGAGGGCAAGAAACACAAAGGCGTATTCGGATCTTCGCTGTCCCGGATGCGGAATTGATCTCACGGAAAGCACCGGCGGCGGTTTCGTTCGGGATAACCAGACCTATTGCTGCGAAGGTTGCGCCGATGGAACGGGTTGCACGTGTGAATTGCCGGCGGCGCTGGTCCGGCGTTCCAATAATCGCCGCGGCGATCGCGGACAGCGGAACAAGGAAAATTCCTGGCGCGACCGAAATCTCGGCACGCGCGACACTTCCGGCCGTCCGATTTCAAAAAGCCGGACGGGATTGCCTGAACGCCGTATGCGCATGGTTCAACCCGAAATCAGCAATCCAGGATACGCGCACGCCAGCGCGGAAACCCGTGCGGAAACGACACGCGAGGCGCACCGTCGCAGAAAACAAATCGCGCGATTGGGCCGGCCCGCGCGGCGCGAAAAACAAACACGGAGGCCGGCGTTAAATCATTGAAAATTCAAACGGAGGCAAACCTATGCTGCACTTTTGGCTGATCCCCGCAATTGCCATTGCCATCATTATCCTGTGGAGCTTTTATGCCACGGTGAAAAATCGCGGCGGCTCCGGCATCCGCTCGGAAGGACGCACGATGGTGGACAAACCCGCTGAGGAAGAAGACGATCATTTGTCTTCTTAAAAACAAAAAAGGCTGAACCGAAGTTCAGCCTTTTGCTCGGACGGATTGTTCATTTGGATTACATGACCATGTGGGAACTGGGATCGCTCCAATCACTGTAACCAGTACTGCCGCCGATGGCGCGCACTTGAACGGAATAGACCTGGCCGGGCGTCATGCCGCTCAGAACCATTCGGCGCGTCTGCGTGAACACTCCCGCTGGCTGCCATCCTCCGCCATTCTTTACCTGCGCTTCGTAGGAACGGGCGTTGTCAACGGCTTGGACCCGCGCGATGAGTTGTGTGCTCATTCCATTTTCCAACGCGAGGATTTTTGGAGTCGCCAAAGGCGATTGCGCCGTGTTGGTGCTGTTCACCTGGAAGCCGGAGGACAACAAGGTCGGCAAGTCATTGTTGCCGGCGAGTTGAACATAGTTGGCTTCCTGTCGTAATAGCGCGAGCAATTTCTTGCGCGCGTCGTTTTTAATGGCGGTCGCTTGTTTGCCGCCTTGAGCCATCGCATTCAAGGCATTTTCGTATGCCTCTTTTGCCGCGGTCAAATCCGCGATGCTGACGGCCGGGTTTGGGAATGCGGCATTGCCGGTTAGACCGGTAATGACCGTGCCGGTGAATTCGTCCAGTCCCGCATCGGGCAATTGGGCGAATTTGAGTGATACATGATAGTTAGCCATAGGTTTTATGTATTGATTTGTTTAACTTCCAAAGCAACCCGGTAAGATCACAGTGACCTTGACTCAGGCCGCTCGTAACGGAGAAGAAGCTTTGCATAACCCCTGCCAGCAAATAAAACTCCCCAATCCGTGCCCAACTTACCTGATTTGATATTTAAAATGGCCTTTTCAGGTTTCAAAAGACCCTGAACTGTCTCCGAGTCAGGTAAGTCAGGCTTTAACTCGGGTGGAAAAGTCTTTGACTTGGGTAAGTCCATCGCGGACTTACCTAAAAAAATGATTTTATCAGGTAAGTCAGGCTTTGACTTGGGTAAATAAACCTTTGACTTAGGTAAGTCCGTCTCTGACTTAGGTAAAAAACTCTTTAACTCGGGTAGAAAAATCGTGGACTTAGGTAAAAAACTCTTTTTCTTACCCAAGTCAAAGCCTGACTTGGGTAGGAAAAAAATTGAAATGCCTCCCTTTTGACTGAAAACAGGAAGGAATGTCTATAAAACGGACAAATTGGAAATTTATGATAAAGCTTTATTCAGTCTCCCGCGTTATTTTATGCCGTTTAGAATCCAATATGTTTCCAGTCCACTTTTTGCGTGGACAATTTTTTGATTTCCTCATCTTTCGGGAATAACTGTTTAAGAAGTTCGACCAATGCGGGACGGCCCAAATCGAAATTTTCTTCTTTCCACCCGTCGGGCGTGCGAACAAGGAGAATTTCGCAGCCGAAACAAAGATAAACATCCAACTTCTTTCCCGGGCGAATAAACCGAATCCGCACGCCGTAATTCGGAGAACACATTTTA
>DASSNZ010000168.1:0-9199 GCA_035701135.1 Verrucomicrobiia bacterium | reverse complement strand
TTTTAGAAATTTTATTGTTGGCGCTCGTTTGGAGTTTGGAACCTGGAATTTGGAGTTTCCATTTTTCATGAGCGCGATTTTGGAAACAGTGCAAAGCAAATCACAGGCGGACGATCTGGCCGCGCGGCTTTCGGCGGAAACGGTGGTTCGCGCCGATGAGCCGCTGGCAAAACGCACGACCTTGCGCGTGGGTGGAGCGGCGGATGTTTTTGTCGAACCGGCGACGGAAACGGATTTGGGGAGCGTGTTGAAATTTTGTTCCGAGCGCGGATTGAAGTTTTTTGTTCTCGGACGCGGATCAAATCTGATTGTTCGAGATGGCGGATTTCGCGGCGTTGTAATTCACCTGGCGCGGCCGGAATTCAGCAAAATTGAAATCAACGGCCAGGAAATGCGATGCGGCGCGGGCGCGAAATTGAAAAATGTCGCGGTCGAAGCCAAACGAAACGGCATCGCGAAACTGGAATTTCTGGAAGGCATTCCGGGAACCGTCGGCGGCGCGTTGCGGATGAATGCCGGCGCAATGACGAGCGCGACGTTTGAAATTGTCGAGTCGGTTCGAGTCATGGATTTCGCGGGAAAAATTCGTGAACTCAGACCGCGCGAAATGGATGTGGAATATCGTTGTTGTCCGATGTTGAAAACGCACATCGCGCTCGGCGCGATTTTCAAAGGCGCGACGGATTCCGCCGAGTCCATCGGCCAGCGCATGATTGCCTACAGCCGAAAACGCTGGGCCTCGCAACCCGCCGCGCCGAGCGCCGGTTGCATGTTTAAAAATCCGTCGCCTCAGATTCCGGCGGGCAGGTTGATTGATGAATTGGGTTTGAAAGGAACGCGCGTTGGCGGCGCGTTCGTTTCGGCGGAACACGGAAATTTTCTGGTGAACGACGGGACCGCCACGGCGCGCGACGTTTTGGAATTGATTGAACTTGTCAGGCATCGCGTAAAAGAATCGCGCGGAATCGAGTTGCACACGGAAGTGGAAATTATTGGCGAAGAAAAATAACTGCGCGCCGGCGGAGCCGAAAATTCCGCATTTCCGCAGTTTAAAAAAATGTCTGAAAAATTAAATATCGTTGTCATGTCGGGCGGCCCGAGCGCCGAGCGCGAAGTTTCGTTGCGCAGCGGCGCGGGCGTGACCAATGCGTTGCGCTCGCTCGGCCATGAAGTTCGTGAAGTGGATCCGAAAGACGGTGCATTTCGTTTGCCGGACGAAACGGACGTCGTGTTTCTCGCGTTGCACGGAACTTACGGCGAGGATGGAACGGTCCAGGAACAACTGGAAAATCTCGGCGTGCCTTACACCGGTTGCGACGCGGAATCGAGCCGCATCGCCTTTGACAAAGTTTTGACAAAGCAACGCTGCATGGACGCGAAAATTCCGACAGGAAAATTTCTCGTCGTGGATTGCGAAAATGCGCCGTGGCCGGACGGCTGGCATCCGCCCGTCGTTGTCAAACCGGTTTGCCAGGGATCTAGCGTGGGGTTGCAATTCGTCGAGCGTATTTCGGATTGGAAAAATGCTTTGCGCGAGGCGCTGCGGCACGACTCGCGATTGATCGTTGAGGAAAAAATCATTGGCCGCGAAGTCACGGTCGGCATTTTGGAAAACAGGGCGCTGCCGATTGTCGAAGTCCGGCCGAAAGCCGGCGCGTACGATTATCGCAACAAATACACCACCGGCTGCACGGAATATTTTTGCCCGGCGGAATTCGATTCGGCGACGACGCGTCAAATTCAAGCCGCCGCGCTCGGAGCTTTTCGAGCGATTGGCGGAAGAGATTACGCGCGCGTAGACGCTATGATTCGCGCGGATGGCTCGCCGGTGGTGCTTGAAGTGAATACGCTTCCGGGTATGACGGAAACCAGTCTGCTTCCGAAAGCGGCGGCGGCGGCGGGAATCAGTTACGCGCAACTTTGCGGGCGAATGGTGGAACTGGCGATGTCGCGTCAGATTCTGGAGAAAATTTAGGGGGAAAAATCATGTTTTGGTCCAGGCGCAAATATCGAAACCGGCGATTGAGCCGCGTGCGGGTGCTTGACGTGAAAGTGCGTTCGAGTGTTGTGTTCGCCGCGCGCGCGCGCATGGCGGCGATTGCGCTTGGGATTTCATTCGGCACGCTGTTTGGACTTTACGTGTTGTGGCGGACGAGCGAATGGACTTTGAACCGGTTGATTTATCAAAATAAATCCTTCGCGATTCAACAGGTGGAAGTGCAAACCGACGGCGTTATTTCGCAAGATCAATTGCGGCGCTGGAGTTCCGTCAGAAAAGGGGAAAATCTCCTCGCGCTCGATCTCTCTCGCGTCAAACGCAATCTCGAGATGGTTCCGATGATTCAATCCGTTTCCGTCGAGCGGATTTTGCCGGGAACGTTGCGCATTCGCGTGACCGAGCGCGTGCCGGTGGCGCAGATTAATGTGCCGAGGCTCCGTCGCGGCGGCGACGGAATCGAAGTGGTCGTGTTTCAGGTGGACGCGGACGGTTATGTGATGGTTCCGCTGGATCCGCGGCAGCGCGCCGTGCCGTTGAACGAGGCCGATGATCAACTGCCGTTGATTTCCGGGGTGAACATGAGTGAATTGCAACCGGGACGACGGATTGATTCGCCGCAAATGAAAGCGGCGCTGGGCCTGATCGAGGCGTTTGGAAATTCGCCGATGGCCGGCCTTGTGAGTCTGAGACGCATTGATGTTTCTTTTCCGCAAGTGCTCGTCGCAACGACAGGGCAGGGAAGTCAGGTGACTTTTGGTCTGGAACATTTCGACCGGCAATTGCTGCGCTGGCAGAAGGTTTTCCAGGAATGCCTTCGTTACAACAAAAGCATTGCCACGCTGGATCTTGCGGTAACCGATAACACGCCGCTGCGAATGCAGGAGGCCAGCGCGGTTCCGCCGCCCGCTCCCAGACATTCCAAACCTCAACGCAACAAAAGAAAAAATGTTTGATTCTTCATCCATTATCGTCGGGCTGGAAATCGGCACGTCCAAGGTGTGCGCCGTCGTCGGCGAAATGAGCGCGGAAGGCGCGCTCAATATTGTCGGCCTCGGCCAGTCCAAATCCCGCGGCGTGCGCAAAGGAGAAATCTGCGATGCGCCGAAAGCGGAAGAGGACATTCGCAATGCGATTGTCGAAGCCGAGCAAATGGCGGACGTGGAAATTCGCAGCGCGTATCTTTCCGTCACCGGCGGCCACGTTCGCGGATTCAACAATCGCGGCGTTCATCCGGTTGTTTCGGCGGATCGCGAAATTTCCGAGGATGATGTTCAGGACGTGATCAAAAACGCGAAGACGATCAATCTGCCCGCGCAAAATCACGTCATTCATGCAATTCGCCAACATTTCCTGGTGGATGGCCAGGACGGAATTACGAATCCGGTCGGCATGTTAGGCTCGCGAGTGGAGGTGGATGTCCACGTCGTTCACGGAAATTTGAATCGCCTGCAAAACGCGATTCGCGCAGTGAAAAGTTTGCAGCTTGAAGTGGATGAAATCGTTTTCGCCGGTTTGGCTTCATCGCTAGCCTTGTTGTCGAACGAGCAAAAGGAACTGGGCGCGCTGGTGGTGGACATTGGCGGCGGCACGACGGAATACGTGGTTTATTCCGACGGAGTCATCAAGCATGTCGGCGTCCTCGCGGTGGGCGGCGATCATGTTTCAAATGATCTCGCGTACGGCCTTAAAGTGCCGCTGGGCCGCGCGGAGCAATTGAAAATTGATCATGGCTCGGCATTTTTCGACGATTCGTGCAAAGGCGAAATCATCAAGCTCCCGAACGAGTTGGGATTGCCGATGAAAACCATCAGTCTTGAAAATCTCCGCCGCATAATGGTTTTGCGACTGGAGGAGATTTTTCAGTTGATCGCGAACGACCTTGAGCAGGCCGGGTTGCTCGATTATTTGCGCGCGGGTGTTTTTCTTTGCGGCGGCGGCGCGCGAATTCCCCAGATTCCCAAACTCGCGGAAATGGTTCTTCAAATGCCCGTGACGCTGGGCAAGGCGAATTCCATCAGCGGACTGAAATCCGCGCTGGACCAGCCGGAATTTGCGACCGCGATCGGCCTGGTGAAATTTGGATCTTTCCAACAACGCAAACGCGCCGGAAAACCCAGCCTGGCCGAAGGCATCAAAAGCACGTTCGGCCAGATTTTTCGCCGGCCATAATTCCATCAAGCCATGCAAAACGATCCTCAAATCGAATCCTCAATGGAATCCGCGAAATCCATTCGTCTGAAAATCTTCGGCGTGGGAAATGCCGGCGTCAAAATTCTCGAGCACATCGCGCGGAACGGCGCGCCAGGCGCGGAACTGATCGCCGTCAACACGGAAACGGATTCCCTCAACGCTTCGTCGGCCGCCGAAAAAATTTCGCTGGAAACGAAACTGACACGAGGTCTTGGAACCGGCGGCGATCCCGAACGCGGCCGCGTCGCGGCGGAGGAAAATTCCGAGACACTGAAAAACGCGTGCAACGGCGCGGATATTGTTTTTGTTGTGACGGGTCTCGGCGGCGGCGCGGGAACGGGAATCAGCCCTTTTTTGTCGCAAATGGCGCGGGACGCGGGCGCGCTGGTCTTGGCATTTGGCGTGACGCCTTTCGATTGCGAAGGCAATTGCCGTCAGCGCCAGGCGCGCCAGGGTTTCAAGGATTTGAAAGCCGCTGCGGACGGCGTGATCTGCATGCCTAACCAAAATCTTTTCAGGTTGATGGATGAAAACACAAGCGTGATGGAAATGTTCGAGCGCGCGAATGAATTGCTTGCCGAAACCATCGCGAATGTTTCCCGGCTGATCACGAGCAAAGGCCTGATTGAATTGCGGTTTGCGGATCTGTGCGGTTTTTTGCGGGAGCGCCACAGCGAAAACCAGTTCGCCACGGCCGAGGCCGCCGGCGCAACGCGGTCGCGCGATATGATGGAAAAATTGCTCGCGCATCCATTTCTGGACGGCGGAAAAACATTGGCGGAATCAGACGCTGTTTTCGTCAGCCTGATCGGCGGGCCGGACCTGACCATGGCGGACATCAATCGCGTGATGGAACCGATCAACGGCAAGTGTGGTCGCGCGCAAGTGATCATGGGCGCGGCAATTGACGAAAAATTTCAGGAGCGGCTCGCGGTGACAATCATCGCGGCGCGGCACGTTGACGCGCCGACGGCGAAGGCGGCGGAGGAATCCGCGCGCGGAGAATCGCCGGCCGCCGGTCCGGAACTGAACACGCAAATTCATCGCGCTCCGACCACGCGCCCGAATTCCCGTTTCGTTCCGCCGCCGCCTTCAATGACGCCGGAACAGATGGAGAAATTTATGGGACGGCAAACTCCGGGCGCGACCCGCGCGCGCAAGAGTTCGAATAAAATGCGTCAGGGAACATTGCCATTGGAAATCGTCTCCAAGGGGCGTTTCGACAAAAGCGAGCCGACGATTCACAAAGGCGAGGACCTGGATATTCCGACTTATATCAGACGCGGCGTGGCGCTGAATTGATCGGCGGTCGGGTTCGAAGTGAAGATTTTTACGACAATGCGTCGAGCGCGGATTGCACTTTCTGCTTTTTCGCCCGCCAATCTTCCAAACGCTTTTTGTGTTCTTCGAGAACGGCGGGCGGAACTTTT
Organism: Verrucomicrobiia bacterium; assembly: GCA_035701135.1. Lineage (GTDB taxonomy): Bacteria > Verrucomicrobiota > Verrucomicrobiia > Limisphaerales > DASXHY01 > DASXHY01. The sequence goes on along the minus strand of DASSNZ010000168.1, from coordinate 3,580 downwards.
TCGGTAAAGTTGGGATTGTTCAGTTTTGCCAAAACTTTTTGGATTTCGATTTCGTGCTTTTCCAATTCTTTTTTCAGACGCGCTTTTTCGGCTTCGACATCAATCAATCCTTCGAGCGGGAGAAAAAGTTCGCCGAGCGGTGAGAGGACTTGCGGCGTTCCTTTCTTCGGCGCGTAATTCGCATTCACTTCAAGCGATTCGGCGTTCAGCAGAATTTTCAAAACTTCGGCGTCGAGCGGATTCAATTCGCCTGCGGGTTTGAAAACGAATTTCACTTTTTTGCCGGCCTGGATGTTTCCTTCGCGACGGAGATTGCGGCCTTGCGTGACGAGTTCGTATTTCGCGTTCACGAATTGCTCGTCGGTTTCGTCGAGGCCGTAATGCGATTTGAAGTCGTCGTCGAGCGGCTTTGGCCAATGCGCGAACATGATCGTCTTGCCGCCCTGCGCTTCCGGCAAATCTTTGTTGAATCCCATGCCGTGCCAGAGTTCCTCGGTGATGAACGGCAGGAACGGGTGGAAAAGTCGCAGCGTGTTGCTTAAGACGAAATCCATTACTGCGAGCGTGTTTTGTTTTTGCGCAGTTGCACTCGTTGAATGGTTGAATGGTTGATTCGTTGAACCGGAACCCGATTCAACGTTTTCACGATTTAACGTTTCGACGGGCCGCAGCGTCGCTTTGCTCGCCTCGACATACCAATCGCAATATTCGTTCCAGAAAAATCGGTAGAGCGCAGCGGTGGCGTCGCTGAATTTATATTCGGCCAGTGCGGTGGTGACTTCGCGAATCGCCTGGTCGAGCTTCAGCAGAATCCATTTGTCATCGCTGGTGAGAAGTTCGCGGCAGATTTCGCCTTCGACTTCAAACGTGCTTCCGACATCTTGTCGGAAGTTCCCGTTTTCTGCCGACAGGATGTCGGCAGCACCTTGGCCTTGCATCTGGCGGAAACGGCAGGCGTTCCAAAGTTTGTTGCAGAAGTTGCGGCCGAGTTCGACGTCCTTTTCGTCGAAGAGCACGTCCTGTCCGAGCGGCGCGCTGCGCATCGTGCCGAAACGCAAAGCGTCCGCGCCGTATTTGGCGATGAGTTCGAGCGGGTCGGGTGAATTGCCGAGGGTCTTCGACATTTTGCGCCCCTGTTTGTCGCGGATGATGCCGGTGAAATAAACATTCTTGAACGGCAGATCGCCCATGAATTCGTAGCCCGCCATGATCATGCGTGCGACCCAGAAGAAAATAATGTCCGGGCCGGTGACGAGATCGGTTGTGGGATAAAATGCTTTGAGCGTTGGAGTTTTTTCCGGCCAACCCATCGTGGCGAACGGCCAAAGCCAGGAACTGAACCAGGTGTCGAGGACGTCGGGGTCTTGGGTGAAGCCGTGATCAATTAGCCATTTCGCCTCATCGTCAGAGCAAATCGCGCAGAGTCGAAATTCAAATTCGTTGCCTGAAAGCTGATCCGCGTTGAGCATAAAATTCTGCGGATCAATTTCTTGTAAGTCATCTAACTTAAGAACGTCCCAAATACCAAGGAATTTTTCATACGCTGGTTTCAAAACGGAAGCTGCTGAAGCAGCATTACCTTTGTGCCGGAGATACCACACAGGAATCCGATGTCCCCACCAAAGCTGGCGGCTGATGCACCAGTCCTGAATGTTCGTCAACCAATGATCGTAAACTTTCGCCCACCGCTGCGGATGGAAATGCATTTTGTTGGGGAGCGCGCCCGCCTCGGGCGCAGTTACGGACGCCCCGTCCGTCACATTCGGCGGCGTGGATGAATCCGGAACGTTCTGACTCGCCAAACGCTCTGAGTTGCCCGCGAGAGCGCGGGCAACAACGCCCGGGGCGGGCGTGCTCCCCTTTTCTTCGTGTTCCACGCACGCTTTGGACTGTTCCACCGCCGGATATTTCAAAAACCATTGTTCGCTCAGGCGCGGTTCAATCGGCACATCGGCGCGCTGGCTGTAACCGACGTTATTTTCATACGGTTTTTCTTCGACGAGAACGCCAAGTTCTTTGAGGCGTTCAACGGCGACTTTGCGCGCTTCGAAACGATCCAAGCCCGCGAGCGATTCGCCCGCCAAATCGTTCATCGTGCCGTTCGGATTCATGATGTCGACGAGCGGGAGCTTGTGGCGCTGGCCAATCTCGAAGTCGGCTTTGTCGTGCGCGGGCGTCACCTTGAGCACGCCGGTGCCGAATTCAAAATCGACATGTTCATCGCCGATGATGGGAATGAGCTTTTGCTCGGGCGGAAGCTGAATCGGCAGCGGACGAATAATATGTTTGCCGATGAGATGCGCGTAACGCGTGTCCTTCGGATTCACGGCAACGGCGGTGTCGCCGGGAATGGTTTCGGGGCGCGTCGTGGCGATGGTGAGCCAGATTTTTCCATCGGGTCCGGGGAGCACGCCCGCCACGGGCGTTGCAGCGGACGCCTCGTCCGCTGCGTTTTGAGACGTGGATTTTTCAGAAGCGTTGGAAAGAGCATCGTGCCTCCGGTCGCCAGCGAGGGCGCTGGCTCCAGCGCCCGAGGCGGGCGCGCTCCCCAATAATTCCGCCGACTCCGCTACTTCAACTTTGAAATGATACATGAAACCCTTTTGCGGTTTCATTTCCACTTCTTCGTCGCTGAGCGCGGTCTGCGAAACGGGACACCAATTCACCATCCGTTTGCCGCGATAGATGAGTCCCTTTTTGTAAAGCTCCACGAAAACTTTTTGGACGCAGCGGGAATATTCCGGGTCCATCGTGAACCGTTCGCGCGTCCAATCACAGGAGCAGCCGAGTTTCTTGAGCTGGTTGATAATGATGCCGCCGTGTTTTTCTTTCCACGTCCAGACACGTTTCAAAAATTCTTCGCGACCGAGATCGTATTTGGTTTTGCGCTCTTCTTTTTTCAGCGCTTTTTCAACCTGCACCTGCGTCGCGATGCCCGCGTGATCGGTGCCGGGCAGCCAGAGAACTTCCTTGCCGTCCATGCGCGCTTTGCGGCTGAGAATGTCCTGGATGGTGTTGTTGAGAACGTGCCCCATGTGCAACATGCCGGTGACATTCGGCGGCGGAATCACGATTGAATACGCGGGACGCTTCTCGCTCACGCGCGACGGGTCGGCGACAAAACATTTCTGGTCGAGCCAGAATTGATACCATTTTTCTTCGACGGACTGCGGTTCGTAGGCTTTTGGGATTTCGCTCATTTAAAGGATTTTTTAACCACGGATGAACACGGATGAACACGGATAAGAATTACAGGACAATGCGCTCCCATTCCAATCGCGCGTGTTTGAAATTCAGAATCAACCCGACGCGAAGTTTTGTGATTCGGAGGTAATTTAACATCTGCCCGCGCTCGTGATCGGTAATCCGATCAATCGCCTTCGCGTCCACAATGACGGCACTGAATGCAATCAAGTCCGGGATGAATTCGCCGACAAATTGCTTCTTGTAAAGAACCTCGTACCGTCGCTGTTGATCGAAGGCGATCTGGCGCAATTTGAATTCAACAACCAAAGAGTTCTCGCAAATTTTTTCGTTCAACCCGCAACCAATCTCGTTCAAAACGTTAAACGCGCATCCA
>DASSNZ010000167.1:0-3067 GCA_035701135.1 Verrucomicrobiia bacterium | reverse complement strand
GGCGGCGACAAAGCGAATGAGATTTCGGACGGCGCGTTTCATATTGCGACCGGAGGCTGCGACGGATTGCAGAAAAGAATTTTCACGGAAGGCCGGATCAGAGCGAGAATCGTGAACACGCCGAGAATGGTTCCGAACGGGACGAACGCGCAGGCGATGCCGCCCATCACAATGCAGAACGTATAATTTTTGCGACGGCTGAGACAATGCCCTGCCCATGCGAGACAAGCTGCGAACGCCCAGCCCAACAAAATCATCGCCGCGGCGAAGAAGAAAAGAAGAAGTCCCACAAATGCCGGCGGCTGGTCTCCACGCGATCCAAAAAATTCCGGCCGCAGAAAAATCGCAAGACCTAACAGGAGATGAAGAATCGGAAAACATGCGAATAACGCCGCGAACCCGGCGCAGACGTAATGAAAAATGGAAAGCAGCCGAAGATGTTCCTCGTCCTGGTTGCTCATGAGATTATACGTTTTCCGGCAACGGATTTTTCAAAGCGGAATCCTGCGGATGCACGCCGACATCGCCGCGAAATTCCGTTTCGCGCGCGAATTTCATTTCCGCGCCGCGGCCGTCGGTTCCATCCGCCGATACCGCGACGATCGGCAATTCGTAGTTTCCGTCCGGCAAAGCAAAACGATAACTGAACGTGCCGTCGGGCCGCAGCCGGATTTTGCGCCCGCCAATCGTGACGTTTGCATCGCGCTCGGTCGCTCCGTAAATAACAAGTTCCGCGTTTACGTTGAACCAGAAATTCTGTTGCGGCGACGGAGCGGAAAAATTTTGCGCGCTGCTGATTCCGCCGGGCGCTTCAACGGGCGACGTTGGCGCGAAACCCGGTTGCGCGGCAATGGACGCAAATTCATTCGCGATTTCGCCGCGAATCAATTCCGCAATTTCCAATGATCCCGTCCACACGCGGCGGACGTGATCCATGCTGACCATTTCCGCGAGCGCGCGTTCCTGCGCCGGCGTCCAGGAATGAGTTTTTTGCGCGACATGATTTTTTTCCTGGAAATGGCGCGGCTCGATATTTTTGGAACTTGCCGCCGCGACGGCGCGCGGAGTTTCAGCCGGATTCATTTTCCGCGTTTCGGAATGGGTTTCGGCGCGCGGCTCTTGAAAAGTTTCGGTCTGCGGCGATTTTTCAAGAGCATTTTCTTCGACGAGCGAAAGCAGGTTTGCCATCGGCGTTTCCAGCGGAAGGGTCGCGAAATCGGCGGACGTATTTTCCGCAAGGGTGTCCGGCGGCGTTTGCGCGGCGACGGAAATGGAAATCGTCGTCCAGCGTCCGCTTCGCGAATAATAGCCAAGTTCGGCGATGTATTTTTCGCCGCCGCGATTCACATGAACGAACCAGTGCCGCGATTCCGGATGAACGTGAATTTCCTGTTCCGGCTTCGGCGAAAGTTCGCGCGAGTGAATTCGCAGAACGAGATGCCGGTCCACGGAAAGTGAATTGAAACGCTGTTGCTGCTCGCGCGAAATGTCCCAGTGCGCATAAAGCCAGTGCGGATCGCGCGCGGTGAACAAAAGATTTTGCGTGCCGTAAGATTCTGGAAGCTCGATTTCCGATTCGGTTTCAAATGGTCCGCGCGCGGCAGCCCAGCCTGACACATAGCGTTTTCCAGGCCCGCTGGCCGACGGAGCCGGCGCTGAATCGCCTTCGAGTAAAATGGCCGGAACGTTCGCGGGCATTTTGCGTTCGGGAGATCTTGAAACCAGCGCGGCGGAGGATCGGGCGGCGACGATTTCCGCGCGTGGAATTTCCGAAACCGACATTTTCGCAGGCGAAGTTTTGGAAATTGCAGCGATTTTTTTTCGGGTCACTTTGACGCGCGTTTTCGCGGCGGCGTTTCGGGGATTTTTTTTCGCGATTTTTCGCGGCGCGGGCGCGGGTTTTTTAGCGGCGGCTTTTTTCGGAATTGGCGGCGTGGATTTGGAAATTGTTTTTTGGCTGGAATTTTTTCGCGAAGCGGCGGTTTTTTTTGCGACCCGTGACGATTTCTTTTTGGCGACAATTTTCTCCGACGGCGTGATTGCGACCGGTTTTTTTCTCAGGATTTTTTTCCTGGCCTTCATAATTTTTCCCTCACAAAACAAGTGGCGTCCTGTGAATCCGAGATTACGGCGCGAGTTTCAGCCGTGCAATGGGAATTTAAAATCGCCGGGAGAAAACGATTTCAATTATTCACCGCGCCGGTTCGGAGGCGCACGATCCGGATTTTTTTTGGATCGCTGACGCCGAGTTCGAGAAGCGACGCATTATTGTACAAGTCACGAAGCGGCTTCATCGCGGGCGCGCCGGCGATTTCGCGCTGGCGATCCAATTCCTGAAGCGAAAGAACATCCAGCGCGACCGGATCGCGGCTGAAACGAAGTTGATTCAGCGAAACGGAATAATGCAACAGGCTGCGCTCCTCGCCTTCATACTGGCAAATCAGCGCGTCCACGATGCTCAAAACCACATGATCGCTCAGCGCGGGCAACGCGTAAATTTCCGGAACGGCGGTCGCCAGCCGGGCCGGATCGCCTTCAAAACGCGTTGTGTTGTCCACGCTGCCCATTGCGAGGCTGTAGAGATTTCCCGTGACGCCGGCTTCGTTGTGATTCATCAGCGGAGTGATGTTGATGATTTTTGTGATTTCGTCGGTGACGAGTTTTGAGACGAAGGATTTGCGTCCGATGCCCGCGCCTTTTTTGCCGAATTCAAAATCGCCCCAGACGAGATTTCCGATCAACGGCGTGTCGTAAAACGTTTTTTCGTCGTAACCGGCTTCCGCGCTTCCCGCCACGCGAACGCCGAGGCGTTTTGCAAGATCGAAAAATCCCGCGAGACGCAAATCCGTCCGGCGTTTGTCCCAGATAACAATATGATCGGGCGCGAGGCCGGATTCAATTAAACCGCGCGCAACCGCCGCGACGACGGCGGGTCGCGTTCCGCTGTTCGGGCCGGGTTCGGAAAACACCTTGATGCCGACGATGTCCTGAGTTGAAACCAGACTTTGCCAGGCTTCGGCGACGGTGCTTTTCGCCGTGAGATTGGTAATCGCGCAATCCACCATTG